>JAUIEE010000141.1 GCA_030428965.1 bacterium
CGGCCGAGCGGGTGCGCGGGGCCGTCGAGCGGCTCCCCGAGAAGGGGCGGGCCGCCCTCGTGCTCTTCTATTACCAGGGCCTGCCCTACGCCGAGATCGCCGAGGTGCTCGAGATCCCGGTGGGCACGGTCAAGTCGCGCATGTTCTACGCGATTCGTCGCCTGCGTGAGGCTCTGGACGAGGACTTGCGATGAAGGCTTTTCCTGCGGACGACTGGCGCGAGGAAGCGGGAGAGGAGCTCCGGAGGCGCTCCCGTGAGTTGGCCCCCGGCCCGTCGGAGGAGGTCTGGAGCAGCGAGCGTGAGACGGCCCTCGTCGAGCGCATCCTGCAGGCGACCACTCGGGAGGACTTGAGCTGGCGCGGCGAGCTGCGCCTGGTGGGCGGGTTCCTCCGGGAGCGGCTCGAGTCCTCGTTCTGGTGGCGTGTCCTCGCGGCCAGCGTGGCCCTGCACCTGGCGGCCGTTCCGGCCGTGGGCTGGTGGCTCGCTCGCTCCAAGCAAGAGGACAGGTTCCGCATCAGCTACCAGTCCGCGCCCGAGGTCCCGGCCGTCGAACCGGAGCGCGAGCCCGTTCGGGTGCTCGAGGATCCCCAACCGACCGCGGCGGAGGCCGGTCTCTTCGATCCGGATCCGGCCCGCACGGCCAACGTTCTTCGCCGCGATCGCTACCTCTTGAAGCAGGCGGCCGGACGCTACCTGACCGAGGGGATCGATCCGGAAGGCGCTCCGCTGGAAATACGCCTGCTCGTGGCCCGCAGCCTGGGTTGGGAAGGTGCTTCCCTCACCCCATGGGTCACAGGAGAAGAAGTCCTGGAGGCCGGCGACGTCCTCGCCCTGGCTCTCTTCGCTCAGGTCTGCCTGGACCGGGTGGCCCTGCACGGCGAGGGCGAGCCCTGGGGGCCCCTGTTCAGCCGCCTGTCCGCCCATGGGGCCGACCGCCGCTGGGACCACCCGTCCCGGGCGCTGGTGCAGCTGGTCCTGGCCCGGGCGCAGGCGTACGGGACCTGGCCGGCGACCACGCTCTTCGACCCGCTGGAACTTCCCGAGCCTCTGGGGGAGGCCTTCCAGGAAGCCCTGGAACAGGCGCTGGGGGAGACCCGGCTCGACTCCCCCGTGATCGAGTCCTGGGTCGGGACCCGAGCTCGCTGATTGGCCTTCCGTCGCACGGGAACCGGGCGCGCCTTTTGTCGTGGCGCGGGTGCTGCCCTATTCTCTCGCGGCCATGAAGACTCTCCGCGACGCGTATCGGTGGCTGCCCCTGTTACCGCTGGCTCTCCTGGGCCTAGTGGGCCCGCCCTCGGCGACTCCGCAGGAAGCGCACGCGGGCGAACAGGCCGAGACCCCGGTGCTCGAGCTCACCCTGCAGGACGCCTTGCGCATCGCCCTCCAAAACAACCTGAGCCTGGAAGCCGAGCAGCTGATCACCACCGGCACCCGCTACGACGCCCTCGGCAGCTGGGGCAGCTTCGATCCGGTCTTCCGGGTCACCGGAACCCGGTTCGACAGCGAGACCCCCGCCCAGCGCGACCTCGACGGTGCCGCGGTCGTGGAGCAGGATGCCCAGGTCCTCAACGCGGCCCTGAACGTGCCCCTGCGCACCGGCGGCGCCGTGGACATCTCCCTGCAGCACCGCAACTTCAAGACGAACGACTCCTTCGCGCGCTTCGACGTCTCGACCGACGACGTCTTCACGATCGCCCTGACCCAGCCTCTCCTGCGGGGAGGTTGGTCGCGCTTCGCCACCTCGGATCAAAGGGAAGCCGAGATCGCCCACGACCGACAGCGGGAGCGGGAGAAGGAGGTGCGCATGAACATGGTGCTGGACGTCTACAACGCCTACTGGGACCTGGTCAGTGCCCGAGAGCAGCGCGCGGTACGCGAGCTGGCCGTGGAGCTCGGGGCGCAGCAGGTGGGGCAGGACCAGCGCCGCCTGGACGTCGGTGCGGGCACCGAGGTCGACGTGCTGCAGTCGGAGACGAACCTGGCCCAGCAGGAGGAGAGCCGCATTCAGGCGGAGTTCGACCTGAAGGCGGCCGAGGATGCCCTGCGCAAGCTGCTGTTCCAGAAGCCGGAAGGCTCGCAGGAGGACTACCTGGACGAGTGGGACTGGCACATTCGCCCGCTGACTCCGCTGCCACCCATGGAGTCCAGCGGTGGACAAGAGCTCCTGCCCTGGCGCCGCTCCCTGGACCGAGCCCTCGAGAACCGTCCAGAGCTTTCCCAGGCACGCCTGGACATCGACTCCGCGGAGGTGCGTCTCGAGCGCGCCCGGTCGAACCGTCTACCTCTGCTCGACCTCAGTCTGGAGGCGACCGGTACGGGCTTCGGCATCGATCCCGCGGACGCCTTCCAGGACGCGGTCTCCTACGAGTTCCCCGGGACCCAGGCCTCCTTGACCTTCAGCATGCCCATCGGGAACCGCACGGCGCGCAACGCCGTGCGCTCGGCCAGAACGGCCGTGCGCAGCGCGCGCATCGCCTACGACCAGGCGGAGCTCAACATCCTCGAGGGCGTGCGCGCGGCGGTGCGCGATCGACGCTACAAGTTCGAGTCCGTGCTCGCGGCGACCAAGAGCCTGTCCCTGGCCCAGCGACAGCTGGAGGCCGAGCAGGCTCGTCGGGAGATCGGGCTCTCGACGACCTTCCAGGTGCTCGAGTTCCAGCGCGACCTGGCCGAGGCCCTTTCGACCGAGCGCGCGGCCCGGGCGGCCCTGGCCAAGTCCGTTGCGGCCCTGGCCCATGCGGAGGGCGCCCTCTCCGCGGACCCCCTGGTCGCCCTTCCCGAGGACCTACCGGAGACCGGCGAGTGACGCGAGCGGCGCTCTTCTGTCTGGGCGCGACGCTGTGGGTCGCCGGGTGTGGGTCGTCTTCCGAACCCACGTTGCTTTCCGGGGACGACCTGTTGCGGGTCGACCCGCGCATCGCGACCCTGCTCGTGCCCTGCGGTCCGCCCAAGAACCGCTTCTACGACCGGGACACCTCGGACATGCTGCCGATCCTGGTCGAGAAGCTGACCGATGGCTCCCAGGATCCGCTCAAGCGGGCGAAGGAGGAGCTGGGGGCGATCGGGTCGCCGGCGGTGGTGCCCCTGCGCCGACTCTACGACAGGCACTCCGCGCAGATGTTCGAGGCTCCCTACCTCGAGAACGTGCTGGACGTGGGCGGGCTCAGCGAAGCCCCCGAGATGCGTGAGCTGTTGCTGCTCGGCCTTCGTCACCGCCAGGAGTCGGTGCGCAAGCGGGCCCTGACCTCGCTCTTGACCGGCCACCTGCAGCCGGGGGACTTCGAGCCGATCCTCGAGAACCACATCCGTGGACTCGAGCCGGAGCCCATGAAGCAGACCTTTGCCAAAGCGCTGCATCAGGCGGATCCCGCCCGTGCCGAGGCCCTCTACCTGGAGTGGATACGCACGGGGGAGAACAAGAGCCTCTGGTCCCTGGCCCTGCCCGAGCTCGGTTCGTCCGAGGACCCCGAGACCGCGGCGCGGTGTGCCGAGCTGTTCGAGGAGGTGCCCCCCGCGCTGCGGGCCTGGGTCGCCGCTCCTGCCGCCCGGGCGGGGGATTCCCGCGCCCTGGCCTTCTTGAGGGCCGAACTGAGCCAGCCCGGAGGAGCTCCTGGGCGAGCGGACCGACGGCGCCGCCCAGCGCATTCGGGCTCGCCTGGCCCTGACCCTGCAGGCCATCGGGGCGGCGGAGCTCTTCGACGAGCTGGGGCCGATCTTCACGGGCGGGGAACAGCCCGGAGCCCTGGCCGCGGCCCTGGGGGTCCTGGGCCAGGCCGAGACCTGGAAGCCCGAGTACTTCGAGTGGGCCCGGACCTTGCTCGAGCACAGCTCACCGGAAGTGCGCACCTACGCCCTGCGCTCCCTGGTTCACTTCGGCGATGTTGCCGCCACCAACCGTGCGCTGAGTCAACTGCATGGGGGAACCCGGGCCCTGCAGGACGCCTTGGTGGCGCTCATGACGCGGATGCCGGACGAGCCCGAGCTGTCCGCTCGCGTTCTGTCCGAGCTCGAAACACGCTACGAGCTCGAGTCCCACCGTCCGCTCTCCCAACGCCTGGCCAGCCTGAAGGGCATCGGTCAGGTTCCCTTGGCGGCGGCGGCGCGCAAGCTGCGCGAGATCGCGCTCGAGACCGAAGGGCTCGAGCTCGAGAGTCTGCGGGCGCACGAGTGGATCCTGATCCAGGCGGCGAACACCGGCGAGGGAGGGCGTCGCTACCTGCTCGAGCAGCTGGCGAGCGAGGAGCATCCCCTGCGTCGAATCGATCTGATCTGGAGCGTGACCGCTTTCCGGGACGACCTGGCGCGGGAAGCGCTGCTGGAGCTCGTGGCCCAGGAAGAGAGCAGTCCCTACGAGCGTCTGTACCTCGCCGCCCGGCTCGCGAACGTCGGCCCGAGCACGGTCGCTGCGCCCCTGCTCAAGCGCTTGAGCTACGAGCTGGAGATCGAAGAGGTGCGGATCGCCCTCCAGTGCCTCCTGTGGGAGTGGTACTAGGGGATCGGGCGCCAGTCGTCCCAACCCCGGCCGCGGTCCAGCAGGGAGCCCAGCTCGGGGCCGCTCCAGCGGCCGCCTTCGTTGGCGCATCCCAGGGCCGGGCCGGCGGGAAAGACCGCCAGAGCGGATCCACCCGTTCGGCCTGAATCCCACGGCCAGGCCAGGATGACGCACGCCGGGTCGGGGGCCTCTCCGGCCAGCACCGTTCGCCCGGAGCCGGTGAGGTGCAAGGGCGGGGGGGCCTGGGTCAAGCGGAAGAGGTACCCGTGGCGTCGCAGGAGGCTTCCTGCCTGGAGGTACTCCGCATCGTCCAGGAGACGCCCCAGCTGGGCCTCCTCCACGAGCTGACGGATGGAAGCGTCCGGACCCAGCTCGACCCGCTGCAGGGCTCGGGCCAAGAGGCGCGAGGTGGCGAGGGCGTCGCGCTCGTTGGCCTGGAGCGCGAAGCCCCGGAGCCTGGGGACCGAGACGGTGACGAGGACGGCGGCGATGGCCAGCAAGGTCACCAGTCCGTTGAGGGAGACCCCGAGGCCCCGGCTGAGTTTGCGAGAGAAGTCCATCTCCATCGGCATGGGAGCGATTGTGCGAGTCGCTCTGCTACGCTTCAAGCCAGTGAAACCGACTTTAGACTTCCTCTCGTGAAGCGTCCTTCCATCGAAGCGCTGCGCGAGCCCCTGCGATCGGCTGCCCGCACGGTGGCCCGCAGCATCGAGCAGGCGGGCTCCCGCGCCTGGGTCGTGGGCGGCACGGTGCGTGATCTGGCCCTGGGACAGCCGGTCGGCGATCTGGACATGGCTTCTTCCCTTCGCCCGGAAGAGGCCGAAGCGCTCTTCGCGCGCGCGCTGTCGGTCGGCAAGGCCTTCGGCACCCTGATCGTCGTGCTGGATGGGATCCACGTCGAGCTGACGACCTTTCGGGCCGAGGGCAGCTACGGAGATAAACGTCGGCCTGACGAGGTGCACTACGCGTCCGATCCGTCCGTCGATGCGCGTCGGCGCGACTTCACCTGCAACGCGCTGTACCTGGATCCGCTGAACGACGAGTTCCTGGATCCCTTCGACGGTCTCGGAGATCTCCAGCGCAACTTGCTGCGCTGCGTGGGGCAGGCCGAGGAGCGCTTCCGGGAAGACGGGCTGCGGATCCTGCGCCTGGCTCGCTTTGCGGCCGGATATGGGCTCGACGTCGCGAATGAGACCCAGGAGGGGGCCCGGCAGGCCCTGGACTCCCTGGCCGGGGTGAGTCCCGAGCGCCTGTTGCAGGAGCTCGTCGCCACGGCCAAGCGCCCGGGGGGCGGCACGGCCCTGGAGCTCCTCCTGGAGTGCGGAGCGATGGAGCGTGCCTTTCCGCGCCTGTGGGAGCTCGGCGGGCAGCAGGGAGCTCGGGAACGCGCCCGACTCCTGGCGCGGCTGGAAGCGGCGGCGGGTCGCAATCTCCGCCCGGAGCTCTTCTTCGCGGCCTGGTTCGACCCCCTGGCCGAGTCGGCGGCGGACCTGGACCGGGCCGCGGGAGCCCTGGAGGAACTGCGGCCCTCACGGGTCTTGCGGGACGAAGTCGGGCTCCTGTGGTCCCTGCGGAGCCGCTTGCGGAGCGCGCTCCGCGATCCGCGTCCGGAGGAGGTTGCCTGGCGCGCGGAGCGCATGCGCATCGTACGTCGTCGGGAGTGGTCCGACGTCGCGTCCCTGGAGCGGGCGCGGCCCGGGGTCGGCTATGCCGCGGACGGACTTGCGGCCTGGGAAGAGTTCCGAGCGAGGACGACCGAGGAGGAGCGCTTTCCCCAGCCCTGGCTCACGAGCGCGGACTTGGCCCAGTCGGGACTCCCGCGCGGGCCCGTTTGGGGCAAGCTCCTGCGAGCGGCGGAAGACCAGCGCCTGGCCGGCGCCCACCCCACGCGCCGGGAAGCCCTCGCCTGGCTCTCGGACGAAGTGGAGCGCCAGTCCTAGGACGGCGGGAAGACGCGACGCAAGGCGAAGCTGGCGGGGTAGCCCGCGAGGATGCCCAGGGTGACGAACCAGGTGGCACCGTTCGCGACCAGCAGGCTGGCCGTGGCGGTGAACAGGAGCAGGCGTCGAAGGCACATGCCCATGGCGGCCAGGATCCGGGGTCGAGTCCAGTTCCCTCGCAGGGCCTGGCGCAGGAGCCCAGAGCTTCCGAGGACGGCCAAGAGGATCGAGAGTCCCCAGCCGAGGTCGAAGGGTCGCAGCGCCCCACCGAAGGCCGGAGAGCTCAAGGGGAGCGCCGGAACCAGGAGCAGCACGAGGGCGGCGCAGGTGAGATAGAGCGACGGGAGTCGTCCGGGCTCGCGGCTCTCCTCACCGTCCTCCAGCCGCCCCAGACGGGAGACCACGAACACGTAGGCGCCGTAGAGTGCCGGGGCCGTCCACACCCAGGCGGGCGGCAGCGTTTCTCCGGCCAGGGCGGCGCCGGACAGGAGCCCGGCGCTGAGGTTGCCGGCACGGCAGGCGGCGAGGAGGAGGGGACCCAGCCAGGGGCCCCGCCCGAACAGATCGTAGGCCACGGCCAGGAGCGCCACGACTCCGAAGACCGCGGCGGGCGCCGGACCCAGGGGGAGAGCGCACAGGACTCCGGCGAAGAGCAGCGTCAGGGCCAGCGTCAGGGCCAGGCCCGCGGAGACGGCGCCGCTCGGGATCGGTCGCTCGGGACGCGTCTCGCGGTCGACCTGACGGTCCGCCCAGTCGTTGAGCGCCATGCCCCCGTGGTACACGCCGAAGGTCGCGCCCAGGGCCCATCCGAAGCGCATACCGCTCGGCCAACCTCCGGAGCCCAGCACGATGCCGGCTGCGACGTCGGCCAGGGCGGAGGCCGTGAGGGACAGGCGCAGGAGCCGCCCGATCTGGAGGGCCGGCTGCCCCTTCAACCGAGCACGCGCACCAGGTCGTTGTAGGTGACGAAGACGATCAGGGAGAGGATCAGCACCACGCCGACCATCTGGCTGTAGCCCAGGACGCGCTCGGAGACGGGTGAGCCCTTGATCTTCTCGATGATGAGGAAGAACAGGTGCCCGCCGTCGAGGACGGGGATCGGCAGCACGTTGATGAAGGCCAGGTTGATGCTCAGCATGCACAGGAAGAACAGGAGCTTCATGAACCCGGTCTGGGCCAGGCTGTAGGAGATCACGCCGATCGTGATGATTCCCCCGATGTTGTCGCTCGACACCTGGCCGCCGATGATGCCCGTGAGGGTGAGCCAGGAGTCCTTGAGGAAGCGCCAGGAGCACACACCGCCCGTCCAGATGGCGTCGCCCAACCCGTCCGCCTTGAAGATGTACTCGGTCCGTAGCACGGCCAGGCCGTACTCCCAGAGGGGAGGGGCCCACGGTTCGATCGAGAGCTCGAGCAGCTCGAGGCCCTCGCCCGTATCGCGCTCGATCGTGAAGACGGCCGGACGTTCGCGATTTCCGGCCTCGCGTACGAGCTGTGCCACGTCGCGCCAGCCTTCGGTCTCGCTGCCATCGATCCTGAGGATGCGGTCGCCGTCGCGCATGCCGGCCTCCGAGGCGGGCTCGCCCGGGGAGACGACGATGACCGTGGAGTCGAGGTCCTGTCCCAGGGCGATGTCGTCCGCCAGGGAGACGGCCTCGGACCGGGAGAAGCTCGGGCCCTTGAGCTCCAGGACCTGGTCGCCGCGCATCACCTGCAGGCGTACGGGACCCGGGTGGTCGCGGAAGATGCGGGCCAGGTCGGCGTAGCGCAGCACGCTCTGACCCTGGGCCCGAAGAATGCGGTCCTCGTTGCGCAGTCCCAGGGGCGCCAGCTTCGGGTTGGCCCGCACGCCCAGGACCCTCTGGAAGGGGGTGGCGATCCCGACACGCTTGCCGGCCGTTCGCTCGCTGACCTGGGGCGTGATCCGGACCTGGCGCAGGTCGTCGCCGCGCGCGACGTCGAGTCCGATCGTCTCCCCCCGCGCCATGCGATCGGTCAGGTCCCGCAGGAAGGAGTAGCCCGGCCGCGGGTCGCTGAGGCCGACGACTCGATCCTCGGAGCTCAGGCCCTCGGCTTCGGCCGGCGAGCCTTCCTCGACCTGGATGTGAACCCGGCCCTGCTCGTCCCGGGAGAGATCCGGGAGGACACCGATCGTGCGGATGCCATCCTCGGAGCTCATGCGGGGTTCCAGCCGAACCGTGCGTACCCGATCGCTTCCGCGTTCGCGCACCTCGAGCTCGATCTCCCCAGGCGGGCCCAGGGCGACCTCGGTCGCGATGTGCGTGAACTCGACCACCTCGGCTCCGTCCACGGACAGGATCTCCGTGCCCTCCTCGAGCCCGGCATGCCAGGCGGGGCTGCCGGGCAAGGGAGTGCTGATGATCGGGCTGATGAACGGGACGCCCACGTGGAACAGGATCGGGAACACGATCAGGGCGAACAGCACGTTCATCAGCACGCCGCCCGAGTAGATGAAGAAGCGTTGCCCCACGCCTTTCGCAGGCAGCTCGTCCGGAGCGGGGGGCAGCCCATCGCCGCGACTCTCCTCGCCGGCCATCCGGCAGAAGCCCCCGAGCGGAACGGCGGCGATCTGGTAGAGGGTTCCGCCGATCTCCTTGCCGATCAGCTTCGGACCGAAGCCCAGGCTGAAGGTGATCACGCGCACACCGCACCAGCGCGCCGCCAGGTAGTGACCCAGTTCGTGCACGAAGATCACGAGGCCGATGCCGAGGACGACCTGGGCCATGCTGAGGATTCCGGACAGGCTTTCCATGGGAGAGAGGCGAACGTTTCTAGCCGGGGGTCTCGAGGGCCTTCGAGGAGGTGTTCTCCCCGCTTCGGGTCATGCGCAGCACCTCGTCCTGGGCCAAGAGTCGGGCTTGGCGATCCGCTTCCAGGAGGTCCTCCAGGCTTTGGGCCAGGTCGGGGCGCTTTTCCAGCACCCTTCGGTTGATCCGGGCAATGTCTTGAAAGCGGATCCTGGACGCCAGGAAGGCCTCCACGGCGACCTCGTCGGCGGCGTTCAGGACAGCTCCGGCGTTGCCCCCCAGGCGGACGCACTCGAAGCCGAGCTCCAGGGTCGGGAAGCGCTCCAGGTCGACCTCTTCGAAGGTCAGCTGGGCGAAGAGCTGGGGGTCGAAGCCCTGCAGGCTCGAAGGGCGTCGCTCGGGGTAGTGAATCGCGTAGTGGATCGGGGCGCGCATGTCCGGGGGGCCGAGCTGAGCCAGGATCGAGCCGTCGCAGAACTCGACCATGGAGTGGACGATCGACTGGCGGTGAATCAGGACGCGGATGCGATCGGCTTCGAGCCCGAACAGGTGGTGAGCTTCGATCACTTCGAGCGCTTTGTTCATCAGCGTCGCCGAGCCCACGGTGATGCGGGGTCCCATGTCCCAGTTGGGGTGGCGTAGCGCCTCTTCGGGCGTGGCCCTCGCGATCTCTTCGGGGGTTGCGTCCCGGAAGGCTCCGCCGCTGGCGGTCAGGAAGATCTGCCGCACCGCGGAGCCCGATTGGCCGGCCAGGCACTGGAAGATGGCGGAGTGCTCGCTGTCGACGGGCAGGATCGGAGCCCCGCGGGTGCGGGAGAGCTCCATCAGGTGCTCGCCGGCCACCACAAGGGATTCCTTGTTGGCCAGGGCCAGGGGCTTCTTGCGCTCCAGCACGCAGCGGGAAGGAAGCACGCCCCGGGCGGAGACGATGCCGTGCATGGCCAGGTCGTAGGGGGCTTCGCTGGCCACTTCCTCCACGGCCTGGGGACCGACACGGAGCGCGATATCGGAGGGCAGCTTCTCCCGCAGCTGGGCCTCGTGCTCGGGTTGTGCGAGCGCCACGACCTCGGGACGGAACTCGAGCGCCTGTTCGAGCAGCAGCTCCCACGAGGACGAGGCCGTCAGAACGGTCACCTGAAGCTCGCCACCGGACTCGCGGACGAGCTCCAGGGTCTGGCGCCCGATCGATCCCGTGCTGCCGAGGAGTGCCAGTGATTTCATGGGGACCCGGGGGCCGCGGCTCGGGCTGGGCGATTGGCCCCGCCTGGCCTATCGCGTAGTGTAGGCCATGGCCTGGGCCCGGGGAACGGCGCGGACGCCCGGGCATCGAGGTCCCTCTCGTGTGGCACAAAGATGCGAATCACTGCCCGCTCTGTGGCGCCGTTCTCGTTCTGGCCGAGATCGGGGGCCGGGAGCGTCAGCGCTGCTCGAGCTGCGCCTTCGTGCTCTACCTGAACCCGGCCGCGGCGGCTCTGGGAGTGGTCCTCAACGCCTCCAGCGAGGTGCTGCTCGTACGCCGCAAGCTCCAGCCTTACCGGGGCTTCTGGGCGCTGCCCGCCGGCTACCAGGAGATCGACGAGACCCCGTCCCAGGCGGTGGTGAGGGAGATTCGCGAGGAGTCGGGGGTCGAGGCCCGGGTCCTGGGCCTCCTGGATGTCCTGTTCGTGCCGGACGATCCCCGCAAGCCGGCCAACGTCTCCGTCTTCCTGTGCCAGGAAGGTGGCGGGCGGCTCTCGCCCGGGGACGAGGAGAGCGAAGTGGGCTGGTTTTCCCTGGGGGCGCTGCCGGATCCGATCGGCTTCGACAACTACCCCCGGATCCTTCGGCGTCTTCAGGCGGCCGAGCGCTATCCTGAGTCGCCCTGGGACCTCCTGAAGCGCCTCTTGCGCCAGGCTCAGCCCCCTCTGGAAGGCTAGAAACGTGAAGAGCGGAGCGAAACTCACCTACAAGGAAGCCGGAGTCGACATCGAGGCCCAGGATCGGGCCCTCGACGAGGCGAAGGAAGGCGAACGCACCCTTGAGACCGTCTATCGCGCGACCGTCGAGGTTGGTGGGGCGGTGTTGACGGCGGTCGCGACCACGGTCGTCGGATTCCTCCCCGTCTTCACGATGGAGGCAGCCGAAGGCAAGCTCTTCAAGCCACTCGCGTACACGAAGACGTTCGCTCTCATCGCCTCGATCATCATTGCGTTGACGATTCTCCCGTCTGCTGCGCAGGTCTTGATGGGCTTCCGAGTCAGAGCGCGTCTCGTCCGACTTGTCGGGGCGAGCGTACTGCTGCTCGCGGGCGTTGCCATCGCCGTATGGGGATACCTGATCGCGGGTGGACTGATCGCTGCATTCGCCGCGTTCTATCTCTTCCGG
>JAUIEE010000602.1 GCA_030428965.1 bacterium
GGAGGCGTGGAGAGGAGTGCAAAGGGTGGGCCAACGGCAGCAACAAAACCCTAAGCCGCTATTTCAAAAACAGTTACAACTGGAGCACCCCATTCCGACCGGCACCGCGGCGCCCGGCGGTGCTGCGTTTCGCACTCCTGCGGCGTTGCATGATGCAGCATGCAACGCCGCAGTTCCCCTCTAGCGCCCCGCAGGCTCCCGATCGGGGGCCGCGGAGGCTTGACCGGCCTCCTCCACGTGAGGTTCGAGTCTCAGGGACTCCAGCCCCCGGCGTCGGGCCATGGCTCGCCAGTCGAAGCTCACCTCACCGGAGCCTCCGTCGAGCTCGTGGACGACGAAGTGATCGCGGCCCTTCTCGACCCAGACCCCGGGGCTGGGCCCGTGGAGGGTGACCTGAATCTCGAGCGGAGTCAGCTCGTCCACGGTCACCGTCTCCAGAAAGACCGGATCCAGATCGACCCGCCTCTCTCCTTCGCGCAGTTGCCCCCCTCCGAAGTCCTCCAGCCAAACCCCGGGGGACTCGACCATGTACACCTCCCGCAGACCGTGGTGTTCGGTCTGCAGCACCGCGCTCTTGGCCCCCGTGACTCGGTCGTAGCTCTGGGTGACACTCCCATTGGCGTCGTAGAGGCGCAGCGTATTGCCCAGCAGCTGGAAGGCCAGGGAGCCGTCCGCCTCGCGCAGGGCCAGCTGCCCCAAGCTTCCGTTCTGCCCGTCCAGATCCACGGTGACGGTGCCGTCGGCGTCCCGCAGCAGCATCTCGGCTCCGGTCCCCGCGGCGTCGCGGGCCGAGGCCGTGAGGGTCGGGTGTCCACCGATGCCGAGGTCGTACAGGTCGAGGCAAGCGGCCTGGTTGCCGTTGCAGTCGGAGCCGAGCCCAGAGTCCCCCAGCAGCTCGATCGCCCGCAGCCCGTTGTCACGGATCGAGATGGTGCCGGCGTCGTCGACCCCTCCGCCCGAGGTCGAGCCCATGCCGCCGATCCAGAAGGCGGGACTGCCCGCGAGGGTGGAGAGCGCGATCAGTCCCCCGGCCCCGATGCTCTCGTCGTCCATGAAGAAGCGGCCGATGAACAGGTTGGAGCCTCCGCTGTGGCCCATGTCCACGGTCACGTCCCCCTGGTCGTTGCGCATTTCGAAGGCGCCTCCGCCGAGCCCATCGCCCTCGAAGCGGGCCGTCTCCACGGCGTCTCCCCAGACTCGAAGGGCACCGCCCCCTCCGCTGTTGCCGTCCAGGACGAGGGACGTGAAGGCGGGGTCTTGCAGGGTCACGAAGCCGGCCCCCAGGTTGTGCACGCCCACCTCGCCGGCGAAGAGGTTGCTGGGGTTGATGAAGATCATCGATCCTGTGTTGGCACTCATGCGGGTGAGCTCGCTACCGCTCGCTCGAACCTCGACGCTGTCCTCGACGCGCACCTTGCCGCCCGAGACGTGCAGACGCTCCTGGGGCGAGAGGGTTCCGATCCCCACGTTGCCCTGGGCGTCGACGTTGAAGTCGGAGCCGAGCGGATAGAGCGTGTCCTGCGCGCCCCCCTGGGAGTCGACCGTCAAACATCCGCCCCCGGCCGCATCCTGAATCGAGTCCGCGCAGGTGGACAGACTGCCGGTGAGAACCTCACCGGGAACTTCCCCCGCCGACGCGAGTCCTGCTTGCCCCGACCGCTCTGCACGGGCCCTCCGGTCCTCGGGCACCCGCCCACCGACCTTTTCGCCCGGGTCTTGCTCGACAGGTTCGCCGACGACCCAGGGCGCGCCGTTCAGAGGATCGAGCACCTGAACGTCGAAGCGCCCCGGCGAGTGGGAGCGCAGCAGAACGGGCAGTCGCTCGGGGCGTCCGAGCACCAGGTCCGGACGACCGTCCCCATCGAAGTCGAGGACGTCGAGCGAGTCGGCGTCGGACCAGCTCCACCCGTCGAGGTTCGTCCCCAGGGGCAGGAAGCCCTCGGTCCCCGCCTTGCGGTAGAAGGCCAGGCCTCCCCCGACGCCGAGAAAGACCAGGTCACGGGTTCCATCGTGGTCCACATCGAGCCAGGCGCAAGAGCGAACGCCGGTCACCCCGTCGAGCCC
>JAUIEE010000603.1 GCA_030428965.1 bacterium
GGTGAGCTGGCCGGACAGACCCTCGGACAGCTCTTCTTCCGCCGCTCCCTGCGGACCCGAGCCTCGTTCGAGGCGGCCGCCCACCAGCTGGACGGACAGGTCATCAACCTGACCGCCATGAGCGACTTCTGGGAGCTCGAGGATCAGGAGGGCACGGTCATGGACGGTCGCGCCCCCGAGCACGTCCGCGACGCGGCGGCCGTGCTGTCCCAGTACGTCCATGCCCTCGCGATCCGGCCCGCCATCGAGGGGCGCTCCTGGACCAAGGATCGCAAGGACGAGAGCATCTACACCTGGGCGCGCCACGCCACCGTCCCGGTCATCAACATGGAGAGCGCCCTGTGGCATCCGCTGCAGGCCCTGGCCGACCTCCTGACCCTGAGGGAAAGGTTGGGCAGCCTGTCCGGCAAGACGCTGACGATCTCCTGGGTACGTTCGCCCGAGGCGGCCTCCCCCGCGGTGGTCCACTCGCTGCTGCACGCCACCCTGCGCTACGGCATGCGCGTACGCATCGCCCACCCGCCCGGCTACGAGCTGGACGCCGGCGTCCTCGAACAGGCCGGCGACATTGCGCGCAAGGCTGGCACCCAGTTCGAGACCGGCCTCTCCCCCGCCGAGGCCATGGAGGGCACCCAGGTGGTGTACGCACGCTCCTGGTCCTCCCTCGAGTCCTACGGCAACCCGACCCTGGCGGCGAGCCATCGCTCGACCCACCGTGGCTGGATGATCGACGAGGACCTGCTCGCCAAGGGCGACGACGCCTGCCTCATGCACGCCATGCCGGTGCGGCGCAACGTGGAGGCCACCGACGACGTCCTCGACGGTCCGCGCTCGCTGCTCTACGAGCAGGCTGCCAACCGGCTTCACTCGCAGAAAGCGCTGCTCGTCAAGCTCCTTTGCGGATAGTCCGTCCCCGGATCGGGGACCCGAAAGCCTAGTGCGTTGACGCGCATGGGGATGGGACCGAAGGGCGTTCGTTCGGGGAATTCGGACTTGGGCGGAACCGCCCCATAGAGCAGCATGTCCGTCCCATGTCGAAGCCCGAATTCGTCCATCTGCACGTTCACTCCGAGTACAGCCTGCTGGATGGAGCGAACCGCATTTCCGACCTGGTCTCCTCGTGCGTCGCCGACGATCAACCGGCCATCGCGCTGACCGACCATGGCAACATGTTCGGGGCCGTGGAGCTCTACCAGAAGTGCCGCGCCGGCGGCATCAAGCCCATCATCGGCTGTGAGGTCTACATCGCGCAGGAAGGGCGCCTCAAGCCTCACCACAAGGAGCGCAACCCCTACAGCCACCTGACGCTGCTCGCACGCAATACGGCGGGGTACAAGAACCTCCTGAAGCTCGCCTCCATCTCCTACGTCGAGGGCTACCACTTCCGGCCGCGGGTCGACAAGGAGATCCTCGCCGAGCACTCCGAGGGTATCTCCTGCCTGTCGGGATGCCTGTCGGGCGAGATCAACCAGCTCTTCCTCAAGGACAAGGCCGATCGCGCGGCCGAGGTCGCCGCCGAGCTCGCCGACGTGTTCGGGCCGGAGCACTTCTGGCTCGAGCTGCAGCGCAACGGCATGGAGATCCAGGACCGTGCCAACGAAGCCCTGGTGGACCTGGCCCGCAAGACCGGCCTGCCGCTGGTCGGCACCAACGACATCCACTACCTGCGACACGAGGACTGCGCCACCCAGGACGTGCTGCTGTGCATCAACACGGGCGCCAAGCGCGCCGACGAGAAGCGCTTCAAGATGGATACGGACACCCTGTTCTTCCGCAACAGGGAAGAGATGGGGCACATCTTCCGGGACCTGCCCGAGGCCCTCAAGGCCACCCTGGACGTCCAGGACCAGGTCGACCTCGAGCTCGAGTTCGGCCAGTACCACCTGCCGGTCTTCACTTCCGACACCGGCGAGTCGCCTGACGAGCTCTTCGACCGCCTGTGCGACGAGGGCATTCGCAGGCTGTACGGATCGGAGACGGAGCAGGCCTTCGAACGCCTGGCCTACGAGAAGGGCATCATCCGCGAGATGGGCTTCGTGTCGTACTTCCTGATCGTCTG
>JAUIEE010000604.1 GCA_030428965.1 bacterium
TTCGAGCTCGTGGGGCGCCTGGGCAAGGCGACCCCGGCCAGCCTCAACATGCTGGGGGACATCTACGTCAACGAGTCCCTGTTCGACCTGGCCGTGGACTCCTACGTGCGCGCCATGCAGGCCAAGCCCGACGCCAGCCTGGATCGTCCCCTGCGGGCGGCCAAGGTGCTCGTTTCCCAGGGCGCCCACGACGAGACCCTGCGCCTGATCGGCGAGATCGAGAACCTGGGGGGCGCCGAGGGCGGCCAGTTCGCGACGAAGCCCGAGGTCCAGAAGGAACTGCTCAAGCTGCGGGCCCGCATCGCCGTGGCCCAGGACGCGGGCGGCGAGGAAGCGCGCATCCTGCGTGAGATCGTCGAGCTCGATCCCCTGGACGGCGAAGCGCTCATCTTGCTCGGCCACTACTACGCGGGGAACGAAGAGGTCGAGCAGGCCGTCTTCCACTACGAGCGTGCCGCCAACATCGAGGAGTTCGAGGCCGAGGCCAAGCTGCGCCACGCTCAGCTGCTCGTGCGCCAGAGCCGCTACGCCGAGGCTCTGCCGCTCCTGAGGCGTGCCCTGGACCTCGAGCCCTCAGAGCGCGTGCGCGAGTACATGGAGCAGATCGAGCGCCTGTCGAAGAACCGCTAGGAACCCGAACGAAGAAGGGGTGCCCCGTCCACACCGCGGACGGTTCGCGTCCGTGGCGGCTCGTGCTTCTGGGGCGAGGCATCCGAAACGCGCTGCAGGGGCGGATCTAGATCGATCGCCTCACTTCCCCACTTCGGCCAGCGCTTCCTCGAGGGTTCGAATCGGTTGCTCGGGATCGGTCTGAAACCAGGACAGGTAGCTCTCGAGGGGCTCCATGCCCAGCTCCGCGCGGCGCTCGTTCACCTTCTCCGGATCCTCGCAGGGCATGAGCACGCTCTCGTCGTCGGCCGTGGTTGCGAGCTGCGAACCGTAGCGCTGGAGATAGCCCAGGTTGAGCTGCAGCCGGTCGTACAGGAGCGCGTAGGACTGGCCGTCGATCCGCCCCGCGCGCACGTCTTTCTCGACGTGGGGCAAGGCCGTCCGCATCAAGCGCAGATCGTCGGAGTGCTGCACCAGCAGGAAGGCATCCTGGCTGGCCTGGGGTCCGAAGCGAACCGCATCGATCCAGCCCATCTCTTCCAGGATCGAGAGGAGGAAGTCCGTGTTGTCGCGATCCACTTCGATCATCGCTCGCCGCTGCTTCTCGTCGAAGCTCTCCCCCCGTGCGGCCTGCCGGACCCTCTGGTCTTCCCGGCTGCGCTCGGCCAGTTCCTCGCCCAGGGCAGCGGCCGTGTCCGCATCGATCTCGAACGTCTCGGGCAGAGGGTAGGGGTCGATCCTCAGGGAGGAGGGCACGCTCTCCAGCCTGGGAAGGCGAGCGCTCACTCCGCCACCTTCGAGCACGAGCTCGTCGCCTTCGACCTCGAGCACGAGGGGCGTCAACCGCCCCCAGCTCTCGAGCTGTACGCCCTGCTCCCCACGGCGCAAGCGGTAGCAGCGCGCCTGTTCTTCTCGCAGCCAAACGCAGCGCTCGGGCTCCAGCAGGATGGCGGGACCGTCGGGCGAGCCCCAGCATCCGAGCCAAGCCTCCTCCCGGGGGATAGCGAAGCTCGGCGCGGAAACCGGCAGGGGGATCGAAGCGGACAGCCCGAAGGACGGGACCAGAAGGGGCAGGAGAACAAGCTCGGGATGTTTCATGGGCACTACCGGGAAGCGCTTTACGTCGGTAGAGCCACGGCTATTTCCGAAGCAGCAGACTTTGTCGAACACCCCCGGACCTACTGGAAGACCCAGAGGTTCGAACGGGGGCTGGGAGAGGCTTTGCGCGTGCGCTGGTAGTCGAGCTCCAGGAGCTCCCGCTGCAGGTGCGCCTCGTCCTCGACGACCGTGCCGATGTCGTGGTGCTCGTGGACCAGGTGCAGGGTCGCCGTGTTCTCCGGAGGGAAGCAGTAGCGTACCGGGTAGTGGTCCAGCACGTAGTCGAAGGTCGAGGAGGGGGGCGCGATCAGGACCTTGTCGTCGTCGTGTCGGTAGTTCTCGACGCGCTG
>JAUIEE010000142.1 GCA_030428965.1 bacterium
AGGGGGCCACCTGCACGAGACCCTCTGCGTGATGCCCAGGCCGGGCTTCGAGTGCCTGGCTTCGGGCGACGTGGATCGGCATCCGCCCGTCCAGATGCCCAAGCTCTTCGGGCTCTACCTGCGCTACGGGGCGAAGCTGCTCGGACCTCCGGCGATCGACCGGCGCTTCGGAACCATCGACTACTTCACCTTGCTCGACGTCCGCAACATCGCGCCCGAAGTGTTTCGGAGCTTCACGGACTAGACATGGGACCGGTGCGCGTGATCCTCAGGCTCGTGAGCCTGACCCTACTGACGGCCGTGCTCTTCCTGGGCTGGCTCACGACCCGCCTCTCGGCCCTGGTTTCCGCCAGCGCCGCGGCGCGCACCCATCGCTTCTTTCTCTCGACCTGGTCGCGCCTCTCCATGGCGATCCTGGGCGTGCGCTTGCACGTGAGGGGGACGCCTCCCCGGCCGCCCTTCTTCTATGCGTCGAATCACCTCTCCTACCTGGACATCATCGTCCTGATGTCCCAGCTCGACGCGACCTTCCTCTCCAAGAAGGAGGTCGCCGGCTGGCCCGTCCTGGGTTTTCTGGCGCGCTGCGTCGGAACCCTCTTCATCGACCGGACGCGCAAGTCGGATCTGGTGCGGGTCATCGCGGAGGTGCGCACGCGTCTCGACCGCGGGCAAGGCGTGATCGTCTTCCCCGAGGGAACCAGCACCGATGGTTCCGAGGTTCGATCCTTCCGCCCCTCGATTTTCGAGGTGCCCCTGCAGGCCGGTCTCCCGATCCACTACGGGAGCCTGTCCTACGAGACTCCGGTCGGCTGCGTTCCCGCCAACCTGTCCGTTTGCTGGTGGGGGGACATGACCTTCGGGGCTCACTTCCTCTCTCTCCTCTCCCTTCCTCGTATCGAGGCCTGGCTCACCTTCGGCGGCGAACCGATCACCGCCGAAGATCGCAAGACGATGGCTGTGGACTCGCAGCGCGCCATCGCCAGGCAATTCCGGCCCGTGGTCGGCTCCCTATCTCCGCATGGACAACCGCTCGAATCTCATCCGTGACAACATCAAGCTGCTCGAGCAGGGCCTGGACCTGCTCAGCGGGCTCGATCCCGAGCTCTACGCGGCACCCGAGCCGTCCCTCTCCTCGAGTGGAGTCGGCAGCCACGTCCGTCACATTCTCGACCACTATTCGAGTCTCCTGACCCTCCTCGACGGGCCCGGGAGCAAGGTGGACTACGATCGCCGCGAGCGGGATACGGCGACCGAGGTCGATCCGGACGTGGCCTGCAAGAGGATCATGGCGCTGATCGAGAGCCTGCTCAGGTTGGAAGGCTGCGGGCAGGATCGACTGCAGGTCAAGCTGGATACCGGCAAGGAGAGTTGGGCCCTTTCCTCCATGGGCCGCGAGCTCCAGTTCGTGGCGAGCCACACGATCCACCACTACGCCTTGATCGGAGTTCTCCTCCGCTTGCGAGGCATCCAGCCGCCTTCCGAGTTCGGCGTCGCCCCTTCGACGCTGCGCTACTGGGAGGCCAACGGGGTCGCCCTGGGCTAGCTGCGCTTCTCCCACGTGGAAGATCCCTCGCCCTCCCCGGGGAAGCGCGGATTCTGGCGTCGGCTGTGGGTCGGCTACGGCCTCTTGCTCCTGGCCTCCTACCTGGTCTGGGGCTGGCGCGCCCTGGGCGGCGAAGACGAACCGCGGGAGCCCCACCGCTGGGTGTCCCTGGTGGACCGGGGCGAGCCGGTCGAGGGCCGGGCCCTGGTCGCCTTCCGCGAGAGCGCGGGCCGGGACCTGCCCGTGGTCCTCTTGCATGGCAGCCCCGGGCATGGCGGCAGCTTCGGACCGCTGGTTCGCGAGCTGCCCGAATCCTGGCGCGTGGTGGCGCCCGACCTGCCCGGGTTCGGTGCCTCCTGGGCGGACCTGCCGGACTACTCGATCGAGTCGCATGCGCGCTACGTCCTCTTGCTCCTGGACGAGCTCGGGATCGAGTCGGCGCACGTCGTCGGTTTCAGCATGGGGGGAGGAGTGGCCTTGCACATGGCGAGCGAGGCGCCCGAACGTGTGCGATCGGTCACGCTGCTCTCGGCCATCGGCGTTCAGGAGCTCGAGATGTTCGGCTCCTACGAGCTCAATCACCTCGTTCACGGACTCCAGCTTGCTGCCCTGGGTGCGGCACGCTGGCTGCTGCCGCACTTCGGACGCTTCGACCGGAACCCGCTCAACGTCGCCTACGCTCGCAACTTCTACGACACCGACCAGCGCCCCCTGAGGCGCATCCTGGAGTCCTACCCGGGGCCGCTCCTCATCCAGCACGGCAAGCAGGACTTCCTGGTTCCCTTCGCCGCGGCCCGCGAGCATCACCGTATCGTTCCCCAGAGCGAGCTCGAGCCGTGGGAGGAGGGTCACTTCCTCCTGTGGCAGAAGCCCGCCGAGCTGGCGGCGTCCCTGGTCGACTTCGTCGATCGGGTGGAAGGGGGCCAGGCCCCGCTGCGGTCGCAAGCCGAGGCGGGCCGTCTGCAGCAGGCGGCGCGCCCCTTCGATCCGAGCGTCGTTCCACCCGCGTCCGGTCCGACGCTCCTTGTGCTCCTCGTCTTGATCGCCCTGGCCACCCTGGTCTCCGAGGACCTGACCTGCATCGCCGCCGGGTTGCTCGTGGCCGACGGACGCCTGGGCTTCCTGCCGGCTAGCGCGGCGTGCACGGTGGGCATCTTCCTCGGGGACGTCGGGCTCTACGGTCTCGGGCGAATCCTGGGCCGCCCGGCCCTGGGGCGCGCTCCCCTCAAGTGGTTCGTGAACGAGGCCAGCGTGGAGCGAGCTTCACGCTGGTTCTCCCAGCGGGGCGGGAGAGTGATCTTCCTGTCGAGATTCCTCCCGGGCCTGCGCCTGCCGACCTACGTGGCGGTGGGGGTCCTGCGCACGCGCTTCCTGCACTTCGCCTTCTACTTCCTCCTGGCCTGTCTCCTGTGGACGCCGCTCCTGGTGGCCTTGGCCAGCTGGATCGGGGCCGAGGCCAAGGCGTCGCTCGAGATCTTCCAGCGCAATGCTCTCTTGGCCTTCGTGCTGCTCCTGGTCGGGATGGTCGTGCTCCAGCGCCTGGCCTTGCCCGCGATGACTCCCATGGGGCGGCGCCTTCTGGTGGGACGCTGGCGCCGCAAACGCCACTGGGAGTTCTGGCCCCCTTACGTCTTCTACGTCCCGGTCGTGTTCTACGTGGCCTGGTTGGCATTCAAGCACCGCAGTCTGGCCCTGGTGACCGCGGTCAATCCCGCCATCCCGACCGGAGGCTTCGTCGGGGAATCGAAGAGCGCGATTCTCGAAGGGCTCGGAGGGGACGAGTGCGTCGCGCGCCACGTCAAGCTCGAAGCCGGTAGGAGCCCTGAAGAACGCCTGCAGGACGTCGAGCGCTTCCTCGATCGGCATCGGTTGCCTCTGGTCTCGAAGCCCGACGTGGGCGAGCGCGGATCCGGGGTGGTCATCCACCGGGACGCCCAGAGCCTGCGCGAGCGCGTGCGCGCGGCGCCCTTCGACCTGATCGTGCAGGAGTACGCACCGGGGCCGGAGTTCGGTGTCTTCTACTGGCGCAAGCCGGGGGAAGCGTCCGGGCGCGTGTTCTCCATCACCCGCAAGGAGCTGCCGGTCGTGGTGGGCGATGGCGTGCGGACCCTGGAGAAGCTCGTCCTGGACGACGAACGGGCCGTCTGCCTGTTCTCCGTCTATCAGGAGGCCAACCTCGAACGCTGGCTCGACGTGCCGGCTGCGGGGGAGGAGGTCCAGCTCGTCCAGCTCGGGACCCATGCCCGTGGGGCGATCTTCCTGGACGGTCGGCCTCTGCTCACCGACGAGCTCGAGGCCACGATCGAACGCATCAGCCGCGGCTTCGAGGGGTTCTACTTCGGGCGCTACGACCTGCGGGCCCCCTCCGTGTCCGACCTGCAGGCCGGGCGCGGGCTGCGGGTGATCGAGCTCAACGGACTGACCTCGGAAGCGACTCACATCTACGATCGCAAGACGCCGCTCTTCGAGGCCTACCGCACCCTGTTCGAGCAGTGGCGCACCGCCTTCGAGATCGCCCGCGCGAATCGGGACCGAGGGGTCCGACCGAGCACCCTCGGAGAGCTCGTGCGCGAGGTGCGCAAGCTCCCCGGGCAAAAGGCCCTGCGATCCGGCGGCTAGCGCGCGCTCCTGGCAACGATGCGCGTTTCGTGGGCCCGCGCGCTGACCGGGACGATCTCCCGCACCTGGCCTCCTTCGACCAGGACGGCTTCTTCCGCCAGGTTTACCGTCGGGCAAACGTGTCGGGGGACCAGCAGCAGCTCCTGGCCGCGCCCGGGCATGGGACCCTGCGCGACGTCGCAGGGAAGATGCTCCTCGCTGGGCGTGCGAGGGACGAGGTGAGGGTGACCGAGCACCCAGGCGCAGGGATCGCCCGCCTCGGCCGCCAGGGACTTGGAGCCTGCGTCGAGGGTGATCCGGGACGGCGTCGGCCGGCTGACCACGCGCGTGAAGACGAGCGCGGCCGGTTCCAGGGGAAAGTCCGGATTGAGCTCGGCCGAACGCACGTCGTGGAAGACGACCGTGCCCGGTGAGACCCGGTGCCGAGTCCTGTCGAGGTCGGCGAAGGGCTCGTAGGTCAGAGCCTGCAGGAAGGCCGGCGTTCCTGCCGTGATCAGGCCCGGAGGGGGCGTGCCCTGCTGCTCGAGCTGCTCGAGCAACTCGAGCAACGAATCGTAGCCTGCGTGGACTTCTCGCCTGCGGGCTGCTTCCCCGGAGGCATGGTGGTGACCGTCGTAGGCGTGGACGCCGCGAAAGCGCTCTCCCGCGCTTCGAGCCACCTCCAGGCTGACGTGCCTCTTGGCAAGCGGCACTCCGGTACGGTCCATGCCCGGATTGACGTCCACGTAGATCCCCAGGTGTCCGGGGACCTCCTCCACGGCACCGGGGTCCTCGCACAGGACGTCGAAGCGCATCGCCGGGTGGTCGAGGGCGATCTCCCCCAACCGGGTGAGGCCGGGACCCACCAGCGGGTAGGCGCACAGGACCTCCGCCCCCTGGACGCCACGCTCCTCGAGCACCCGGGCCAGGAGTTCGGCTTCGCGGGTCGTGGCGCACTTGAAGCGGGTGAGGCCCGCATCGACCAGCTCGCGCCAGATGTGGGGGATCTTGCTGGTCTTGACGTGGGGCTGCCAGCGCTCGGGCCCACCGCAGGCCTCGAGGACGCGCCGAACGTTGGCACGCACCCGATCGACGAACACGATCAGGGCCGGACTCGAGAGCTGCCCCGTGAGCTCGTCCGGGAGACGGTAATCGTCGGGGTTCAGGTCTTGGAAGGGGCCCACGGGTGCCTGGTTACCGCACCCCGCTCGTCGGCGCAAGGGGAGGTTCGTGCGGAGCCGTGACGGCGAGTCCGTCGGACGCAGGTTCTAAGTCGCCGCTGGTGCTGGAGTTGTGCGTCCTGCTTCAGGTTTGGTGCCGAGGATGAGTCACGTCGGCGGGGTCAGCTTGCTTTTGGCTCGTATGGAGGCACCTCGGGAGCTGGGACGGTGTTGGGGCGATGCGAGGTGGAGACCGCTTCGTGCTCGCATCCGAACGGCGAGCGTTTGCAGGGACTAGCCACGTGGCCTCGAAGCCCGTGAGCGCTGTTCCAAGTCCCCGAAGGGTCAACCTAAGCCGCTCCTCGCGAAGCTCACCAAGGGAATCCGGGTCAGCCGAACCCCGCGAGCTTCCGTGAGGGCACCTCACCCCAAACAGAAAGAGAGAGAGCTATGCCTACCCCCTGGAAGACGAGCCTGACGACCGCGCTGTTCGCCCTGGCCTTCTCGACCTCGGTCGAGGCCCAGTGTCCGATGCCGGACGGCCTGGACGGAGGTCCCTGCTGTACGGTGGCCCCGATCGAGCGGACGCCCCTGCTCGGGTTCGACCAAGACAGCCTCAGCATCTGCTGGAGGGACTGCGACGTGGAAGTCGTGGACAGCTGCGTGGCCCGCTGGACGGTTCCCGGACCCTACGTGGACGCAGATCCGCTGGACCCCAACGCCCCGGTCGTGCCGACCTGTGAGCCCCGGACCATCCGCCTGGACCTGCTCGATCCCGCCAGCGCAACCTTGAAGTGGCGCGGCAAGCTGCGCGTGCAGTATTCCCGCACCTGGGTCGAGGCGAATGCCTTCGGGGAAGAGCTGCAGGTCTGGCGCTACCTGCTCAACGGGAACCTGCGGCCCCTGGGCTTCGGCGCCGCCGCGGTACCCTGCCCGGTGCCGCCCTGCGCGGCCGCCTTCGGGAACCGAGTGCGCTACACCGGCTACCTCGACTACGCCCTGAACTGCAGCACCGGGACCTACGAGTTCGCCTGGATGCTGAATCACGCCTGCGATCAGTTCGACCACGCCCCGGGCTTCCCGCGCGCCGGTGCGTTCCATCCGGACCGCGCCTACACCTTCGTCGGGCCCGGTGCGGGCTTCGCTCCCGGTCCGATTCAGCCGATCGAGTTCGGCGGTGGCACCCTCGAAGCGATTCGGCGAGCCAACTTGCCCCCTGCGGGGAGCTCGGGTCCGATCACCTGCGAGTTCGAGGAGCGCATCCAGCACGGCCTGGATCCCCAGATCGAATTCTGCCCCTGCGGCTTCCAGCAGGGGCCGAACCAGTACGTGCGCAGCGAGCTCTCCATCGCCGGCGTCTGCGGCACCGTCGTGGCGACCACGGGGCCCTTCCCCAGCGGCTTCGTCTCGATGGGGCTGGGCACCTGGACGGACCCCGCCAGGTATCCCGGAGTCGAAGCCCTGCGCTGGAACACGGGCGAGTACGTGTACGACGACGGCTGCACCGGGGTATCCCGGACCGAGGTGTTCTTCGGCGTGACGACCCTCGGTGGCTTCGACGCTCGCCAGCTCCTGAGTACGCCGGGCGGTGAACCTCTGCCCCGGACCTTCGTCGACCAGTCGAACTCCCTCAGGGGCGGCCTGACCGTGCGCAACGTCGCCTACATCAGCGACCACTTCCTCAACTTGAACTACTGAGAGCGGGGCCTCCTGGCACCTTGGACCCCCTTGCCCTTCGGGAGGCCAGGGGGTCCTTCTTTTGGGCCTTTCTTGGCGGGGTAGGGACCTCCCCCACGGCTGGTGGGCGTCCGAATCCAAGGAGGACTCATCCGTGATTCCCGTAGCGCTCCTGCTGACGCTCCCCGTCCCGACCGAGGTCGGGGACCTGCCCGAAAGACCCCATCCGCGTCCCGTGGCCTTGCCCACCCTGTGGGAGGACATCGACGGAGACGGCGACCTCGACCTGTTCGCTTCGACGACCCGGGGAGATCGACTCTTCCGCAACCGGGGAGAGGGCGAGTTCGAGGAGGTCGCCTGCCCCTGGCGCGACGCGAACCACGGTCCGACACGCTCCGTGTCGGTCCAGGACTACGATCGCGACGAAAGGGCCGATCTGCTCCTCGTCGGTGGCGAGGGACAGCTGCGGCTGTGGCGCGGCCTCGGCGATCTGGCCTTCGAACCGGTCGAGCTGCCAGCCCTGGAATCGGTGGTCTCGGCCGCATGGCAGGACGTCGATCGCGACGGTTGGCTCGATCTGGCCTGGAGCGGCCCGCGGGGAGCGGGGCTGCTCTTCAACCGGGGGGGGCTCTCCTTCGAGCTCGGTCAGCTCGCGGCTCTCTTGCCCCCGCAGGCCGAGCCTCGGGAGGGGGCGGGCTCGTTCGGGCCCGGTGAGGCCGGAGCCCCTGCGGTCAGCGATGCCGATGCGGAAGCGGAGCACGGGGCTCCGAGAGGTCCGCGTGCCCCGCGCACGAAGGCCCGGGCCGCCGCTGGGTTCCTCGCGCAGCCCGTGGGAACCTTCGAGGAAGGGGGCCCTCAGCCGGTCTGCGCCGAGGCTCTGCTGGACGTGGCCACCCTGAGCTGCGTGATGGCTTCGTCCGTCGGCAGCCTGGGCACCCTCTATCCCCTGAGCGTCGATTTCAACGTGAACGCCAGGAGCAGCTACGTCGGCATGGGGACGACCAGTCCGCAGAAGCGCCTGCACGTGTTCGACGGCTCCATGCGCGTCGACGGGGACCTGGACGTGGTCGACACCTCGGGCAATCTCGTGTTCCAGGGGGACGTGCAGGACTCCGGTGGATCGCGGCTGCGCCTCTTCAACGAGAACGGCTTCGAGTGCGCCGAGCTCTCCAGTGGAGCCGGTGCGAATCAGGACGGTCGGCTCACCCTGGGAGGGGGCTCGGTCTTCTCCGAGCAGGTCGTCGTGGATGGCGGCCGGAACGACGGTGGAGGGGAGCTTCTGCTCAAGAACGACGTGGGGGCGACGACGGTGCTCCTGGACGGTGACCTGGGGGGAGGCGGAGCCCTGAGCGTCTACAACGACTCGGGCTCCTTGACCTTCTTCGGCTCGGCCCAGGGAAGCAGCGTTTCCCTGCGGGAGGGCAACGCGATCGGCGTGCTCCTCGATGGCAACAACAGCGACGATGGGGGCCTGATTCGCGTCTACCCCGATGTGGGCAGCTTCACGGTCAACATCGACGGAGAGGCTCCCGGCGGAGGCGGGATGGTCCAGCTGTTCACGCAGAACGCGGCCAACCTCACCGCGGAGACCTTGCGGATCACGGGGGACGAGGGGCTGGACGGCAAGATCGAGCTGTTCGATGCGAACGGCGTTCCCCCGGAGCCGACCATCACCCTGCGCGGCGAAGACTCGATCGGCACAGGGTCGGAGATCCTGATCAAGTCGAGCGGATCGGCGAGCACGACGACGATCGACATGGACGGAGCCAACGGAAACGTGGGGGAGTTGCGCATCAACGAAACCGACGGATCCATCGCCTTTCGAATGGTGGGCAACACCCTGGGCCTGTTCAACGCTGGAGGGGCGACGACCCAGTCCTACGATCGACAGACCGGGGCCAAGAGCGCCGTGGTCGGCACCGAGAACTTCGGGCGACGCAAGCTCTACGGCGTCGAGTCGCCCGAGGTGTGGCTCGAGGACTTCGGACGTGGCCGCCTGAAGGGCGGCGTCGCGCGCATCGAGCTGGACCCGATCTTCCTCGAGACCGTGACCATCGACGCGGAGAACCCGATGCGGGTGTACCTGACCGCGACGTCGGCCACGGCCGGGCTCTACGTGCGCAAGGCGAGGCGTGGCTTCGTGGTGCGCGAGGTGGCCGGTGGCTCGAACGACGCGAGCTTCGACTGGCGCGTCGTGGCCAAGCGCAAGGGGCTCGAGGGAGCGCGGATGGAGGAGTGGATCGAGGAGGAGGTGGATGGGGTCGTGCGCAAGGAGCGACCTGAGCCCGTAGCCGAGGAAGGATCCCGCTAGTCGGGGAAGGAAACGACATGAATGCACTGGCTTGGATTCTCTTCCTGGGCTCGATCGGAGCCGACGGGGACCTGGAGCCCAGGGCTCCCTACCAGCTCAGCTGGGGCGACGCCGACCTGGACGGTCTGCTGGACGCCCTCGTTCTCAGCCCAGCGGGCGAGCTGCATCTGTTGTGGAACCGGGGCGGCGGACGCTTCCAGGGGGAACGCGAACCGCTCGCGGGACTGCGCGGAGTGCGCAGCGTCGCCTGGGGAGACCTCGATCGGCTCGACGGCCCGGACCTCCTGGTCCTGACCGAGGACGGTCGTCTCGAGCTGCTCGTCCACCGGCCCGGGGGAACGTTCGACGTGCGCAGCCTGGAGGCGGAGCTGGGTCCGTTGACGGAGGTCGGTTGGATCGACCTCGACCAGGATGGCTGGTCCGACCTCTTGCTCGCCGGCCCGGGGGGGAGACGATTCGTGCTACGCAACCGGGAAGGCAAGATCGACGAAGAGCCGCTCGGCCTGGGGCTGGTTGGCGCTTCAGTGCCGGCGGAGATGGGCGCCGGGGCAGCAGGTCCTCCTCGTCCCGGAGCGAAGAACGAGCGGCCGCCGATCCAGGCCCCGGGCAACTCCAGCCAACCGGTGCCGTCGCTCTCGCCCGGGAGCCGACGTTCCCTTGCGCCCTCCCCGCGACTCTCCAGTTCCGGAACCTGCGCCGATTCGATCGCGGACCAGGCCGGCAGCGGTTGCCTGGTGGCTTCCAGCGTCCCGCTGATCGGTGCTCTCTATCCGCTGCAGACGGCCTTCTTCATCGACGGTGTAGGCAACGTGGGCTTGGGAACCCTCAACCCTGTCACCCGCCTGGACGTGAACGGCGACGATCTCCTCGTGGAGGAGGGAGATCTCGAGCTCCACGACGGGCCCCGCAAGGCCATCGCCGTGGAGCCGGCAGCGCTGTCCCTGAACAACGGATCCGGTCTGGAGACCCTCCGGCTGGACGTACCCACGACCGGAACGGTGCTGTCCCTTTCCAATGACGGCGGCGCCGAGACGGTGCGCCTCGACAGCGTGCCGAACACGGGCACGCTGAGCCTGCGCAACGGGAGCGGGGCCGAGAAACTCCTGCTGGAGGGGGGAGCGGGCCAGGGCGCCGAGCTCGGCCTGCGGAACGCCAGCGGCGTGGAGACCGTGACCCTCGACGGCGACACGGGCGACGTGGGGCGAATGACCCTGCGTAACTCCACGGGCTCGACGCGGGTCGTCGCGGGGACCGGAAGTGACGGCGCGGGGTTCGCCAACGTCTACGGAGCCTCGAACCTGGCCACGGTCAACCTGGACGCGTCCTATACCCAGGGTCAGGGCAGCATGTGGGTGCGCAACAGCCTTGGAACCGGCACGGTCTTCTTCAACGCGGACTCGCACGGCGGGGGCTTCGTCTCCGTGCGCGAGCAGTTGCTCGGTGGCTCCGAGGTTCAGCTGCAAGGCAAGAACGAGGCGGGC
Source organism: bacterium (assembly GCA_030428965.1). Lineage (GTDB taxonomy): Bacteria > Planctomycetota > UBA1135 > UBA1135 > JAUIEE01. Next base: position 10,771 of record JAUIEE010000142.1, read on the forward strand.
TTCTCCCAGATCGGTTTGACGGGGAGCGACGGCTCCCTGACGGTGGCTCTGGTCAACACCGGCGCCCTGTTCCTCTACGAGCAGGACGGTTCCCTGGCCTTCCGGATGTCGAGCAACTGGTTGACCCTGCACAACTCGGCCGGGAGCACGACCCAGTCCTACAACCGCATCACGGGCAGCAAGAGCGCCGTGGTCGACGCGGGCTCGGCGGGGCGCAGGCTCATGTACGCCATCGAGTCCCCCGGGGTGTGGTTCCAGGACTCCGGCAGTGCCCGCCTGGACGGAGCTGCGACGCGCATCGACCTGGACCCGGTCTTCCTCGAGACGGTTTCGATCGATGAGCGCCACCCCATGCAGGTGTCGGTGACCCTGACGGGCCCGAGCCCGGGCGTGTTCGTCGAGAAGGGGCTCGACCACTTCATCGTGCGCGAGCTTCCGGGGGGAGATGCCCAGGCCTGCTTCGACTGGCGCGTCGCGGCCAAGCGGCGCGGGCTCGAGGACAAGCGACTGGACGCCTGCCAACCTGACTGGATCGAAGCGGATCCCCAACCTGTTGTCGAACAACGCTGATCGGAGAGAGCCATGAACCCCACGACCTGCCTTCTTCTTCTGGGCGCCCTGGGCGCCGGTTCGAGCGACGCTCCTCTGACTCGAGTGGATCCGAGTCCTGCTTCTTCCTGGCTGGTCGTCTCCGAGCTGGGGACGGTTCGCCTGCTGGAGCGCGGCCT
>JAUIEE010000143.1 GCA_030428965.1 bacterium
TACTACGACCTCGCGTCCGTGGCCGGGCGCCTCCTGCCGGGGCCGATCACGACCGGCGACATCTGGTGCCTGGAGAGCTGGGAGAACCGCGCTGCGGTGCTCGCCGTTCGAGGCCGTGATCTCGTCACGACCCTCACCCGCCGCCTCGCCGACCACGGACGGGACCTGCACCCGGAGCGACTCTATTCCGTGGCCACCACGTCCTGGATCGCCCGGCACGAGGCCCGAGACAAGATCGGCCTCGTCGAACAGGAGCAGGTCGGCCCCCTCGTGCGGGACCTGACCATCCGCTACCTCGACCGCGTCGGCTTCGAGCAGCTCGGCTAGCGCCTGGGGTAGGTCTCGAGCACGTGGTGGGCCCAGTCCGCCTCGAGGTCGTCGCTGCTTGCCCCGAAGGCGTCCAGGAACAGGCGCAGCTGGCGCTGCTTGAACTCCTCCGGCGTGCCATCGAACGGATCGTTGATCCCCATCAGGAAAGCCCGCCTCTGTTCGACTGCACGCTGCATCAAGAAGTCGGCGCGCGACCACAGGATCAGGTGTCCCGCGCTTCCCGAATCCTCGAGGTTCTTCCAGTCGAGCATCTCGTCCCAAGACGGGAAGAACTCGTTCTTGACCCGCGCGCGGATCTTGGGGCGCCACTTCCAGGCGTCGTCGTCCCGCGCCCGCGGGTCCGCGTAGACGTTCCAGCGCGCGTCGATCCGTCGCGAGAACCAGTGGGCCAGCCCCTCCGCCCACCAGAAGGGCGGTTCGTGCCCGTAGTATCGAAAGCCGCTGACGAGGTTCCAGCTGACTCCGAACACCACGAACGCGTGCAGGGCGGAATCCGTCTCGAAGTCGCGCATGTACTCCTGGCAGGTTCCGAAGAACAGACTTCCGCTCTCCAGGAGGTGGGCCCGGGTAGCCGTGCGTCCGGGGAGCCCGAGGAAGGTCTGGGTGTAGCGCGCAAGGGAGCTGGGCTTCTCGAACAGCAGCACCGTGAACTTCTCGGGTTGCCCGAGGAAAGGCCCTTGGCCCATGTAGGGATCGGTCAGCACGCCCCTCTTCGTGTTCTCGAAGTCGGACTCTTCCAGACCGAAGCCGTCCAGGAATGCAGCGTAGAGCTCTTCGAGGCGCTGGGCGAACAGGTGGGCCCGCAGCCAGGGGTCGAGCCTGCGGGCCTTGGGTTGGATTCCGTCCAGGTGCTCGGCCAAGCGCTCCAGCTCCCCGCGCACCTTGGCCTTCTCGAGCTTGTCCCCCGGCAGGGTGTACTCCGCGAGGGTCGTGCCCAGGCGAAAGTGAGCCGTCTCGATCCAGAGCGGAGCGAAGCCCAGGGCCTCCTCGATCCGACGGGTATCGTGGTCATCCCCCCAGGGAAAGGGGCCCTGGGAGACGTACCCGGCACGCCGCACGGCCTCGACCTCCCCCCGCGTGTAGGGATCGACGGCCGGGAGGGCCTTCGACGGGTTCTGGGCGCGGCTAACGCCGGAGACGCCCAGGACCAAGAGTCCCAGGCTCCCCATCGAGAAACAGAACCCGAAGGGCACTAGCGGCTCGTGCCGGAGTCCTCGTCCAGCGGCCGCAGCTTCAGCTGCGCCGCTTGCGCGAAGCGTGACAGGAGCTCCTTGCGCTCCTCCTTCAGATCGCGCAACTCCTCGAGCAGCTTGGCAAGCTTCTTCGAGCCCGGTCCCTTGGATTCGACGAGGTCGTCGACCCGGTCCTGGAGCTTCGAGCTGCGCTCGTCCAGCAGGTCGCAGCGGTCGAGCAGGCGCAGGAGATCCTTGACCCTGGCCTCGGCCTTGCCTTCGTACTCGGCGGACAGGAGGGACTCCATGACCCCCCACAGCTCCCGGCGAGACTGATCTCCTTGCAGCGCAACCTGGCGCTGGCCGTCCCAGCGAGAAACGAAGAGGTGCGGCGGATCGTCTCCGGGGAAGACGTTCCGGAAGGGGTGATCTTCCTCGAGCACGTCCACCGGCAGTTTCACGCAGTGGAACCACTGCGAGAGCAGGAGGGTGCGCTCGTTGTCGTCCTTGCGACTGAGCAGAGCATCCTCCGTACCGCTGCAGGCCAAGCACTCCCGCAGCACCAGCATCGGGCGACGGTCGTCCTTGGCGAGGACGGCGAGAGCTTCTTCCAGCGGCAAGGCGCGACGCGCCTGGTGGGCCGTCGTACCCTCCTCGTCGTAGGTGACGCCGGTGGTGAGCACCGGGTATTCCCACTCGATGCGCAGCAAGTCACGGGAGGTCGGACCCCGCTTGGCCCCGATGGGATGCAGCGGTCCCAGCTTGCCGGCCTCCGCCGTGGTGGGAGCGTTGCTGCCCGCGAGCCTGGGGCCTGCCACGCCTCCTCCGCTACGGGCACCTCCTCCCCCGGCGGCCGGACCGGGAGCCGCACCGGCAGGGGCCCCGCCCCCGCCACCGCAGCCGCGTCATTGGGCGCCGGCAGGGGCTCCCAGGAGAGGAATCATCCAGGTGATCGTCGCCGCTAGCCAGATCGTCTTGGCCTTCATGGTTCGCTCCAGGACTGGACCCGGGCAAGGGCCTCCGGGCCAAAGGGATGCCAGGACCTCGCGCCCCGACTGCCCCAAGTCTACACCTGGGGCGTCGAGAAAGCCTTGCATCTCCCTCCTGGGTCCCGGGAAGCCCGGCTTCGGGCACGTCGCGGCCCAATCAGCTCGGACGCGGGAACAGGCTGCCGGCCACGGCCAAGAGGAGCACGACCGTACCGGCCGTGTCGCGTCCGCTTCCTCAGCAGTCCGCGCTCCACTTGAGCCAGAGCCCAAGGGCGCCCGCCAAGGCGATCAGGATCCACGAGAGCGTCTTCATTGGCGCCGAGGATACACGCCATCGACGAAAACGCCCTGCTTGTACCCTGGGCGGACGGACCCTAGTCTGAGGGGGCGGGCGCAGGATTCGGCGCCCAACCCCTTCGGACCTCCCGCCCGGGGTCCCCTGCAGGGGCAAAGGAGGGCTGGCCCCTTCCGAATCGTCTCCTGGTCCCTTTCGTTCGGGCCGTCGGAATCCGTGGGCGGATGGATCGCGACGGCACTGCCGAAGGAAAGACCATGACCCGCGCAAGAGACTTCAAGGACCGCGTGCGCCAGCGCATGCGCAAGACGGGCGAGCGCTACACCACCGCACGCTCCCGGCTCCTTTCCCAGGGGAGCCCCCAGCTGACCCGCAGCCAGTACCCCGGACTCCTGGCGGACTATCCCGCCTTCGGGGGGCAGCAGGGCGACGTCGGCCTTCTGAGCCACGCCCTGACCCACGCGGGTCTGGGTTGCCCCGACGGGAGCGCCCTGGACGAAACCATGGCCTTCGGGCTGTGCGGCGGCGTCGGCTTCCTGTACGCCGTCTTCGAGTACAAGGGTTGGCCCCCGCTGCTCACGATCGTGGCCCGCGCCAGCTCGATGCCCGACACCTTCCTCGAGCCGGCGTTCGAGCGCGTGGGCGCCGAGGTCCACGTGCACCAGACAGGTGGGAAGAAGGGCGCCGCGGTCGAGCTCGACCGGGTTCTGGAGTCGGGCCGCGCGGCCATCTGCAGCGTCGACCTCGTCGCCCTGCCCCACTGGGGGATGCCCCGGGAGCTCAAGGGCATGTTCCCCAGCGTGGTCGGTGTCGTGGGCCAGGACGGAGATCACGTATGGCTCGACGATCGTCGCCCCGAGCCCGTGCGCGTCGAGCGCAGCTCCTTGGACCAGGCGCGCTCGAACTACAGCAAGGCCAAGCATCGGCTGATCGCCATCGAAGGGCTCTCGACCAGGTCCTTTCTCACCGGACTGCGCGAAAGCCTGGCTGCGACCGTGCAGGCCTTTCGCGAAGCGCCCTACCCGAGCTACGCCTCCAACTTCGGCCTCGCGGGCCTGGAGAAGTGGCAGCGGCTCTTGACCCACCCGAAGGACAAGAAGGGCTGGCCCAGCCTGTTCTCCACCCCGTCGAAGGCCTACGTCGGCTTGCGCCGGGTCTACGACTGCGTGCACCATGAGTACACGGCCCCCGCAGCCGGGCGGGCGCTCTACGCCGACTTCCTGGACCGCGCCCGCAGTCTCCTGGACTGGCCCCGCCTGGGTGCCATCGCCGAGACCTTCCGGGCTTCCGGGAAAGCCTGGGGTCAACTGGCGGAGAGCATCGCCAGCGCGGACGACGCAGCGCTACGTCAGGGCTGCGCCCTGTCCGATACACGGGCCGAGCGCTTCGACTCCCCGAGCTCGAGCGCGAAGGAGATCTACGAGCTGTGGCACGAGCGCCAGGGCCTGGCCGAGCAGTGTCGCCTCGAGGGAGACGAAGCGCTCGCCCTGTTCGCTTCCCTGGCCGACACCCTGGGCACCATCGTGGCCCTCGAGACCCAGGCCATCGACGAGCTGGAGGCCGTGCTCGAGGACGCCGGAGACGAATCCTAGAGTCGGCCGTAGGGCAGGCTGAAGGTATCGGCCCGGGAGAGGTCCCCGGTCTCGAGCCCCAGGCGGAACCAGCGCACGCGCTGCTCCGCCGTTCCGTGGGTGAAGGACTCGGGGACCACCCGGCCGCGCGCCTTGCGCTGCAGGGTGTCGTCGCCGATCTGGGAGGCCGCATTCAGCGCCTCTTCGACGTCCCCCCGTTCGAGGATGTCCCAGTTGCGGTGGGCATGGTGCGCCCAGAGCCCCGCGTAGAAGTCGGCCTGGAGCTCGAGGCGTACCGAGAGCTCGTTGGCCTCGGCCTCCCCCACCCGTTGCCGCTGGCGGTGCACCTCGGTCGAGGTGCCCAGGAGGTTCTGCACGTGGTGACCGACCTCGTGCGCCACCACGTAGGCCTGGGCGAAGTCTCCGGCGGCTTGGTGCCGCCGGGCAAGGTCCTCGAAGAACTCGAGGTCCAGGTAGACCTTCGAATCCGCCGGGCAATAGAAGGGCCCCACCGCCGAACTCTGGGAGCCGCACGCGGAGTCGACCCCGTCGCGGAAGAGGACCAGGGTCGTTTCACGGTAGCCGTTCAGCTGCGCCGCCCAGACTTCCTCGGTATCGGCCAGGACCGTGGCCACGAAGTCGCGCAACTCGGCTTCCGCCTCGGACTGGACCAGCTCCCCGTCCCCGGCGCTGACCGAACCGCCGCCGGATGCCTGCAGGTTGCCGAGCAGCTTGGCCAGCTCACCTGCCTCTCCCCCGAGGAAGAGGGTCACGAGGGCGACGACCAGCACGCCAAGTCCTCCCCCGGCGGCGAGCTTGGCCCCGGAGGCCTTGCGTCCACGTCGGTCTTCGATGTTGCGGCTCTGACGACGGCCTTTCCAGCGCATGCGGGGATCTCCGGTGAAGGGTGGCCCCCATGCTAGCCCACCGGGCCCGGTCGCTCCTCGCCGAACAGGTTCGACCTCTCGATTTTTGAAGGTGTGGTAGCCTCCGAGGACCTTGCGCTCGCCTACCCTCGCCCTGGTCCTCGTCCTGCTCGCTCGGTTTCAGGGACCCGCTCTCGCCCAGGCCCGTCTCGAGCGCCTGGCTTCGGGTTTCGAGAGTCCGACCTACGTCACCGCAGCTCCGGGCGATGCCACCCGGCTGTACGTGACCGAACGCGCCGGCGACATCTGGATCCTCGATCCGACCACCGGCCAGCCGAGGCCGGCCCCCTTCCTGGACCTCGATACGCCCACGGGGGAAGGTCTCCAGGGGCTTGCCTTTCACCCCGACTACGCTGCCAACGGCCAGTTCTTCGTTCATACCAGCAGTCCCACGGACACGCGCCTCGTGCGCTACACGCGTTCGGCGAACCCCGATCTGGCCGATCCCGCGAGCGCCTTGACGATCCTCGTCGACACGGACACCAACGGCATTCATCAGGGCGGCTGGATCGGTTTTGGTCCGGATGGATACCTGTACGTTCCCCTGGGGGACGGGGGTCCTCAGAACGACGGCAACGATCACGGCCAGTCCCTGGTCGGGGACCTCCGTGGGACGATCCTGCGCATCGACGTGGACGGCGACGACTTTCCCCTGGATGGGGAGCGCAACTACGCGATTCCCGAAGCGAACCCGTTCGTCGGAGCGCAGGGCGAAGACGAGATCTGGGCCTATGGTTTGCGCAATCCGTTTCGCTGCAGCTTCGACCGGCTGACCGGAGACCTCTACATCGCCGACGTGGGCCAGATCGCGCGGGAGGAGATCGACTTCCAGGCGGCAGCGAGCGGAGGTGGCGAGAACTACGGCTGGCGTCTGAGGGAAGGAACCATCGCCACCCCCACGGCAGGCATCGGTGGGCCCCCTCCTCCAGGTGCCGTCGAGCCGATCTACGACTACTCCCATGGTTTCTCGCCGAACGAGGGCTTTGCCGTCGTGGGCGGCTACGTCTATCGCGGCCCCAACCGCCGGCTGAGAGGGCAGTACTTCTTCGCCGATTTCATCAACGATCGTGTCTGGTCCCTCCAGCACGACGGCTCGGGGATCACGGTCTTTCGGGATTGGACCGATGCCCTCCAACCGGGGACCGGCCCCCTGGACCGCATCGTGTCCTTCGGCGAGGACGGCTCGGGTGAGCTGTACCTGGTGACCCTGGACGGGGACGTCTACCGGTTTGCTGCTCTCGAGCGGGTTCCCCTGCACCGAAGCTGGACCGGCCTGTCCATCGTCCTCTTCCTGTTCGGCTCCTTCCTTCGCCTGCGTCGACGCGTTTCAGCGCCGGCTGCGGCGCAGCCGTCCTGAGGGCATCTCGCGCTCGAACTCCGGCGGTCGCAGCAACTCGGGGTCCAGGGCATCCAGGGCGGCCTGCACCCGCTCGACCCCGTCCTCGTCCCCCGCTTCTTCCAGACGCGCCTTGAGGGTCGTGGCGGTCATGATCGGGGTCAGTCCGAGGCCGTCCAAGCTGGAAGCCGCCGGAGGGTAGCGGGCGAAGGAAGCCTCGAGCTCCGCGATGGCGCGGGGATAGTCCTGTTGCTCCAGGGCGATGCGTGCACGGCCCGCGTAGGCCAGGGCCACGTAGTGGTCGGAGCTCGCCCGACTGGCGGGGTTGCGTTCGATGGCCCGCTCGAAGAGCGCCATGCCGCGGCCGTAGGCCGCCAGGGCCTCGTCTTGACTCGCGCGGCGGCGGTGAAACTCGGCCACGACCAGCGACGCGTAGCCGGCGAACCAGTTCAAGTTCTCGGACTCCTGGTCCCTGGCCAGCATTTCCCGGTAGGTCGATTCCAGATGCGCGGCGCCCTTCTCCCACAGGACTCTCCCCCGCAAACGCGCATGCAGCTCCCAGGAATCGGGAAAGCGCTCCAAGGCCTCGTCCAGGACCTGACCTGCCTTGCCGTGCGCTCCCAGACGTCGCAAGAAGTCGTGGTGTGCGACGGACTGCAGATCGGTTCCGAGCGGATGCCGAGCCAGGACCGAATAGGCCGCGTTCACATCCGTCAACCATTCCGGGGGCCAGCTCTCCTTGGCGGCGACGGCCTTCTCGATCGCCTTCTGCCGCGACTCGGCGAAGATCGCCAGGCTCGCCATCGCGTTCCATCCATGCTCGCCGGCGGGCATGGTCTCGACGGCCGTCTCCGCATGGACGTGGGCCTCCTCCATGTCGCCCAGGTAGTAGGCCGAGATCGCCAGGGCGGCTTCCACGCGCCAACCCTCCGCCCCGAGCTCGACCGCCTGGCGCGCCGCGTTGCGCACGTCCTCGAACAAGAGGGCCGTGTACTTGGACTGGGTGTGTCGGTCCTGGGCCAGCCCCACGGCAGCCTCAGGATCGACCGCCAGCCCCAGGGAAGCCTCCGCCAGCTCCAACCAGACCGAGGGATCGTCCGGCGCCGACTTGGATCCCTGGGACTTGCTCTCGAGCTGGTACTCGAGGGCCGCGCGATCTTCGCTCGAAGCCGGGTACTCCGCGCCGCCCAAAGCCTGGGACCAGCCCTCCAGGTCGAGGGCGTCCGAGTCCGCGGCCAGTCCGCGGTGCACGGCGGCCAGGGTGCGCGCCTGAGGGAAGGTCTCCCCCAGCCGTTCCAGCGCCTCGACCAAGGAAGTCCGCAGATCGGCTTCCATGGGCACCCGCAGCGCCTCTGCGATCAAGCCGATGGCGTTCTCGGAGGTGGACTGGGCCAGGGCTTCCAGGGCGAGCCGGTTCAACTCGGCATCCAGGCCGAAGACCGCGAGGCGCAAGAGGTCCACGGGAGCCTTCTCCCCGCTGGCCACCGCCGCCCTCAAGAGCTCGCGCCGCGTCGCCACGTCCCCGCTGCGGTACCGCTCTTCCACTTGCTCCCGTTCGGCGCTGTCGGGACTCGCAACGAGTTCGGCCAGGGAGGGATCTCGATCGCCGAGGAGCTCCCGGGTGGGCCGATCCTTAACCCCTTCACGGATCGTCGCGAAGACCGAGTCCGTGTCGAAGGCGTAGAAGACGTCGTACATCTCGCTTCCGTCGAGCTCCACCCCGATGTGCCGGGGCGCGATCCTGCGGCCGTCCAGGAAGCGCTCGTACACGATCGGCTCCATGCGGATGTGCTCACCGCAGGTCACGGTCCCGAAGCGCGGGCAGGGGATTCGCTCGCCGGCCTCGTCGAAGTCGCGGACGGAGTGCCGATAGACCGAAGCGATCACGGTCACGTAGGGCTCGTAGATGGCCGCCATTTCCGGCATGCGGTAGCGAATCCCCGCGTAGTGCTCGCTGGCGATCTCGCCGTCCATGTTGACGCAAACGAGAATCGGTTTGCCTGTGGACCGGGAGAGCTCCACGGCGTCTTCCCAGGTCCGCTGCCAGCGAATGAGGACCGGCTTTTTCCAGTCCTCGGCCGTGGGCGCCTTCCACATGGCCTCCCTTCCCACGCCCGGCATCTGGGCATGGACCACGGCTCCGCTCAGGAACAGGAGGAGCAGGATCAGTCGGGCACCGAGCCCCGTCTTGCGCTGGTTCATGGGAGACATCGCTCTTCGGTCGAAGGACTCGCGGCTCGGCGCTCGCCGGGCTTGCAGGAAAACGCCTCGGGTCAGACGTCCCCGGAGCCTATCCTCAGCGGTGCTGGGTCACCTCCCTTCAAGGCAAGAAGTCCGTGAAAGTTCTCGTCCTCGCCCTCCTGTGCTCCTTTCAGAACGTTCCGTCCCTTTCCGTCGAGAGGGCCGAGGATCGCACGGGGGATGGGGCCGTGTGGCTCGAGCTGGAAGCGGTTCGAGAAGGCTACTTTGCGTACGAGCCCCCCCAGGTCCGCGTTCGCTTCGGGATCCGGCGCGAGATGCTGGACGAACAGCTCCTGCAGCTGTTCCGCCGTGAGCTGGACCTGCCCGTGCAGCTCCAGGCGGACTGGCTCGACGCGGTCGACAGCCCGCGACTGGACCCCCTCCTCGGTCCGACCTTCGCCTGCAACGACACCATCGTCCAGGGAGCTGCCAGCTGGGAAACGCGGCCGGACGGGGAGACCTACCGCGTGGTCGAGTTCGAAGCTCCCGTGGCCAGGCTCGACGGCGATGTCCTCGAGGGCGCCCTGCTGCGCTTCGCTACCGCGACCCGGTTCGAAGAGGACCTCGTCCAGGGCCGCCTTCCGGTGGACCGCGTGGAGGCCTACGTCCGGGCGGAGCCTCTGGTGCTGCGCCGGCGGGTTCCCCCCGCCGAGGGCAGGCCGGAGGGCTACCTGGACGCCATCGGCCAGTTCGAGCTCTTCGCCTCGGTCTCCACGTCCCACCCGACCGTCGGACAAACGCTGACCTTCGTCCTCGAACTGAAGGGGCGGGGCAACCTCGAACAGCTCAGCTTCCCGCCCTGGCGCGCTCCCCGGGGCCTCGCCATCCTCGGTCACCTGACGGAGACCTCCCAGGGCGTGCGCCGCGAACGGTACGACCTGGAGGTCAAGGCCCCCGGAACCATCGCCCTACCGCCGGTCCACTTCGCCTACTTCGACGACGAGCGCGACACCTACGCCCGCCTCTCGAGCCCCGAGCTGCGCATCGAAGTGCAAGCCGCGCAGCCGGGATCGAGTCCACTCCCCTCCTCGCCGGATTCCCCGGCCTCGACGGGAACGCTGCGCGTCCTGGTCCTGGTAGCGGTGGGCGCCCTTCTGTTCGTCGTTCCGTGGATCCTGCGCGCTCGCCACGTCCGCCGCACTGTCGCCCCACGCAGGATCCAAGCCCTCCGCCGGTTCGAGGCAGACTCGGGCTCCGACCTCCTGGGCGCCTACGGACGCTTTCTCGAAGACCTCCTCGCCGATCCCCGGGCCACCCAGCGCGCCCGGACCTTGGCGCAACGGCTCGAAGCGCACGGGATCCCCAGGGACCTGGCGGACAGGGCGCAGGCGAACTTCGGACGCCTCCAGGAAGCTCGCTACGGCGTGTCGGGACCGTCCCCCGAAGCCACGACGCGCGCCCTGGTCGAGGAGCTGGCGCGATGCTCTTCCTACTCGGAGTCCTCGAGGTAGCCGTAGAGCTCGGAGTCCGGGGACAGAACCAGGGTGTGGTTCTCACCGACGATGTCACGATAGGCCTCGAGCGTGCGCCAGAAGGCGTAGAACTCGGGGTCTGCGTTGTAGGCCTCGGCGTAGATGCGGGCTGCCTCGGCGTCCGCCAAAGCCACGATCTCCTGGGCATCCTTGTAGGCGGTGGAGATGATGCGCTTCTCGTCCCGCAGGGTTTGCCCGATGATCTCCTCCTTCTTGCCACGCCCCTCGGATCGATAGCGTTCCGCGATGCGCTGGCGCTCCGAGCGCATGCGGTTGAAGACGCTCGAGCGCACGTTCTCCACGTAGTTGATGTGCTTGATGCGCACGTCGATCAGCTCGATGCCGTACTGCGGGGTCAGCTCGATGGCCCGGGCCAGGATGGCCTCGGTCAGCTGGTTGCGTCCGACCTCGATCGCTTCCTGCTCGCGGGGATCGTCCAGGAACTCTTCCGCTTCCTCCGCGGGGAGATCGAGCACCCGGTTCGAGAGGCGCACCGCCTCGATCAGCTTGTGGGAGCTGACGACGTCGCGGGTGGCCGAGTCGAGGACGCCGTCCAGCTTTCCCTGGGCACCGTTCTCCGTGCGAACCGCCTGGAGGAACAGGAGCGGATCGCTGATCCGCCAGCGAGCGGTGGTGTCGACCCAGATGAAGCGCTTGTCCGCGGTCGTGATCTCGTTGCGCTTGCCGTCCCAGATCAGGATGCGCTTCTCGAAGCGGTTCACCTGCTGGGCAATGGGCCACTTGAAGTGCAAGCCGGCCTCCGTGATCGGCCTACCCACAGGGTCGCCGAACTGGGTCACGATGACCTGCTCCCACTCGTGCACCACGTACAGGCACGAAGACAGGACCCAGGCCGCGACGAACAGCCCGAAGACGAGCAAGATCGGCAGCTTTCTCATCGGCTCGACTCCGTTGACAGGGGCAGCATCTTGAGGACGCCCTCGTCACCGACGACCAGGACCCTCTCGACCCTGGGCAGGACGCTCTCGAGGGCCTCGAGGTAGAGCCGCTTGCGGGTGACCTCCTTGGCCGCCGTGTAAGCCGTCAGGATCTCGCGGAAGCGCGCCACGTCCCCCTGGGCCCGGTTCGTGCGGTCGGAGGCGTAGCCCTCGGCCTCCGAGATCTGCTTCTTGGCCGAGGGCAACGCCTCCG
>JAUIEE010000144.1 GCA_030428965.1 bacterium
CGCGCCGGCGAGTGGGAACACGTCGACGCCATCGGGCACCTCCCGCTACGACAGGTGCCCGGTTCGGGAGATCTCGCCGATACCGGGGAGGAAGACGAGCACGTCGCCCTCCTCCTCGCGCAGTGCCCGGCCGACGGTGGCCGCCGTCGCGTCCTCGATGCGCCGGCGCCGCTCACGGGGAACCCAGCGCACGTCGACCGGGTGCATCCGGCCCTCGCTCTCGATCACGGCCGGATCGTCGAGCACCGCGACCAGCGACTCGGTGTCGGGTGTGGCCGACATCGCCACCACACGCAGGTCCGGGCGGAGGTTGGCGCGGGCGTCGAGCGTGAGGGCGAGGCCGAGATCGGTCGCGAGGTTGCGCTCGTGCACCTCGTCGAACACGACCAGGCCGACACCGGGCAGCTCGGGATCGGTCTGGATCACGAGCAGGTAACCGGCATCCACCACGGGACGCTCCGCCCTCCACTCGTGGATCCAGCCCTCGTCCAGGAAGAAGGGCTGGGCCTGCAGCAGGCGCACGGGGACACGGGCGGGCTGGGCGGGCAGGGACGGCAGCGCTTCGTTCGAGCGTGACAGCCAGGCGCGGCCACCTGCGACCAGGACGAGGGTCAAGAAGAGTCCGGCGACGATCGGCTTCATGTCAGTTGCCCCCCGTCAGTTCGATCTCGTCCAGGGCCACGCGTCCCTCGGCGCTGCCATGGGAGGGCCCGAACAGAAACTGGATCGCCACGATGTCGCCCAGGTCGAGCCGGGGGTTGTCGGTCCGAAAGTCGGTCAGCCGCAAGCGCAGGGTCTCGAACTCGTTGTTCCAACCCGGGCCCGAGCCGTTCCCGCAGCCGACGCGCTGGTAGGGCTCTTCCACCCCGCCTCCGTAGGCTCCGATTCCGATCGTGCTGCTGTCCAGGTCCGCGTCGATCAGACGCACCTGGAACTGCAGGTCTCCGAGGCTCGCCCGGGTCAGGGGATGCCGCGTTCCCTGGGCAGCCCGGAAGGACAGGTACACGTGGCGCCTCACGTCTCGCAGGCCTTCGGGCACCTCGAGCGTGTAGTGCTCGTCTTCTCCGTCGAACTCGAACACGACTCCCCGGGAGGTGTCTCCCGTCCCGGCCATCGTCATCCCGTTCATGGGATCGTTCGGGTTCCACTGGAAGGTGACGCTGCGGTCATTGAGAACGTCTTCGACCAGCGCATCGACCGAGAAGCTCACGGCTCCTCCCGAACTGGAGAGATCCGGAGCTTCGTTGGTCTGGAAGTCCTCGAGCACACGCTTGCCCCCGGACGCTCCTTCTTGAAACAAGAGGTCGACCACGACGCACGGGGAGGTCGGCGCCCCCGGGGGCCGAAAGCTCTCCCACTGCCGCCAGAGGTAGTCGCGCCCGGCCGGACGGCGATAGACGTAGTACTCGAGCAGGGGCAACAGGTAGCCTCGCATGAGTCGGTGGGTGTCGGGACGCCCGACCCTGCAGGGGCCATCGGCGACCGAGCCCGTGGGACCGCTGTGGAAGTCGGCGTGGCCGACCCCGTGCAAGGAGATCGAGACCCGGGAGCCGGAGGCACGATCGTGCAGCTGGAAGGGCTGCGCGATCGAGCTCTCCGCGCAACCGGTCACGTCCGCGTCCGCGCCTCCGACCCACAGGTGGAAATTGACCAACCCGGGATCGGAGCGCTCGGGCTCGAAGTTGGTCGGCGCGATGCTGGAGACGAGCACGATGTCCTCGGGTTCGAAGGGCCAGGGATTGGGATCGGCGTCGCGCAAGCGATCGTAGGCCAGGACGACCCCCTCTCCTCCGCGGCTGTGGCCTAGCCAAACGATGCGGTGGCGATCGACATGGTCCTCGAGCACGCCGCCACCGATCTGGTCCAGGGTGTTCAGGAACCAGCGCGTGTTTCCGAGGGTCGTGGTCGAGGCCGAGAGCGGCCCCGGCCCCGTGTTGTTCTCGTGGCTGACCACGATGTACCCGTAGGAAGCGAGGTGATTGCCGATGTGCCCGTACCAACCGAAGTTGTGACCGTTGCCGTGGCTGACGACGACCAGGGGAAGCTTCCCCAGGCTGTCGACTTCCCGCGGGTAGTAGACCAGCTGCCTGCGGAAGCGAATGCCGCGGGGACGTACCCGGATCACCTGGAACGGGCCGGGCTGGGTCGGGTCCTCCACCAGGTAGAAGCCGGCTTCCCGCCCGAGGCCGTCGATCCAATCCCCGTCCCCCAAGAGGCCGTCGCCGTCCCCATCGAGAACGATGTCGTAGCCGCGCCCGAGGCGCGGGCCGCTCCGGGCGAGCAGGCCACCGACCGACAGGCGCAGCTTGTTGTGCCGGACCCCGCGGGGATCCACGTAGAGACGTTCGACCGCGCCGGTGACGCTCCGCAGCTCGCGGTCCTCCAGCCACTGGGAAGCCAGTCGATGCTCGACCACGTAGACATCGACCGTCTTTCCCAGGAGCGGCGCGAAAGCCACGGGGTTCAGGGCGATCTCGACCGGCTCGCCCACGTGGAAGCTCTGGACGTACTCGAAGTGGGGATACTCCTCCAGAGACCGTCCCGCGAGCTGGGTGCGGACGGGTCGCGCCCGACGGGGGGCACGGCTCCCATCGACCTCGAGCATCGAGCGCTGGGCCGCGGAGGGGGTGAGCAGGATCAGGACGGCCGGGAGCCAGAGCGCCAGAGTGCGCAGCATGGCCCGACTGTGCCACAGCCCCTCCGGGTAAGGAAGTCCTATTCCCGGCGCAGCTCGCCGCCCAGGGACTCCGTCTCCTTTTCCAGGCGGGAGAAGAACTTCGACACTTCCTTGTCGGTCAGCGTCTTCGTGGGCGATTGCAAGAGCACGTGGTAGGCCAGCGACTTGCGCCCCGCTCCCACGCTCTCGCCCCGATAGAGGTCGAACAGCTCCAGCCCTTCGACCAGGCCCTTGCCCGCCCTCTCGATGGCGGCGGCCGCCTCTTCGGCGAAGAGCGACTCGGGGACCGCCAGGGCGACGTCGACCTTGACCCCCGGAAAGCGCGGAATGGACCGGTAGGTCTTCTGCGCCTCGGGCTGGCTCAACATCCCGTCGAGGGAAATCTCGGCCAGGGTGATCTCACCGTCGAGCTCCCCACGGAGCCCCAGACGCACGGCCAGTCCGGGCTCGAGCTCTCCCACCACGGCATGGGGCTCTTCGGTCGGCCCTGCCGTGAGCCACTTGCCGGGGTGTGCCCAGGGCGGCGCGGCTTCCCGCGCTCCCGGTTCCCAACCGACGAAGACCCGATCGGCGTGGTCGAACAGGTCTTCGACCACCCCTCGCATGAGCTGAATGCCGCTCTCACCGAAACGCTCGGAACCACTTCGCGGCCGAATCCAGGCCAGGGCCAGCTGATGCAGCTCGCGCGGCTCGCCGCGCTCGTTGGGCTCGTCGATGCGGTAGCCCTTGCCGATCTCGTAGAGCCGCACCTCGTCGCGGTTGCGACGGTTGAGCTCCAACAGACCGATCAAGGACGGCAGGACCGAACGCCGGACGCGGAACTCGCTCTCCACGACGGGGTTGACGACCTCGACGTAGGGTTCGTCCCGAAGCCCGATGGCGCTGACCAGCTCCTCGCTCTGGAAGGAGTGGGTCATGACCTCATGGAACGCGGCCGCACCGCTGAGCCGATCCTGGAGGGCACGCACGAGGTTCCTGCGGGCGTCGTGGGGCGCGGGCGTCAGCACGGACTCGAGCGAGCGTTCCTCGATGTTGCCGTAGCCGTAAACCCGGCCGACCTCTTCGATCAGGTCCTCCTCGATGCCCACGTCCTTGGTCGCTCGGTTCGAGGGCACCTGAACCGTCAGGGTCCCCTCACCGCTGACGCCGAAGCCGAGGCGGGTCAGGGTGGTCCGAATGAACTCGTCCTCCACCGGGGCTCCGAGCACGCTGCGCACCCGCTCGCAGCGCAGCTGGACCTCACAGGCCGGGTCTTTCCAGCTGCCGGCGTCGCCGGCAGGGCGCGGCAGACGGATGTCCGGCTGCAGCTCCCGCAGAAGGTGCACCATGTGTGCGGCGGCCTTCTCCGGGAGGGTCGGATCGAGGGACTTCTCGAAGCGCGCCGATGCGTCCGTGCGCAGGCCGAGCCTGGCGGCGGTCCGCCGCACCGGCGTCGCCAGGAACGAAGCGGCCTCGAGCAACAGCTCGCCGGTCTCGTCCCCGACCTTGGACCCCTCGCCTCCCATGACACCGGCCACGGCCACGGCCTCACCGCCGGAGGTGATCAGCATGTCCTCGCAGGTGAAGCTGCGCTGCACGTCGTCGAGGGTGGTCATGGTTTCCCCGTCCGCGGCCTGACGCACCACGATGCCCTCGGCGGAAAGGCGCCGACGGTCGAACAGGTGGTTCGGCTGGCCCAGGTCGAACATCACGAAGTTGGAGAGATCCACCAGGAGGTCCAGCGGCCTCTGCCCCACGGCCAGCAGCAGGTTCCGCATCCAGACCGGAGAAGGGCCGTTCCGGACCCCGTCGATGGGCAGGCCGATGTAGCGCGTGCAGGCCTCGCTCTCGACCCGCACGGGATAGGCCTCGCCGGCTTCGGTCGCGGGCAGGGTCAGGTCGAGGGGCTTCAAGCTGCGCCCCTGGATCGCCGCGATCTCGCCGGCGATGCCGCGATGTCCCCAGAGGTCGGGGCGGTGGGTCAGGGACTTGTTGTCGATCTCGATCACCCAGTCACGCAGATCGGCTTCGTCGGCAACGGGCTTGCCGATCTGCACGCCGTCGGGCAACACCCAGATGCCGGAGTGGTCCTCGCCCAGCTCGAGCTCACGCACCGAACAGATCATCCCGCGCGATTCGACGCCGCGGATCTTGCTCTTCTTGATCTTGAAGTCGCCCGGCAGGACCGTGCCGACGCGCGCCACGGCCACGTGCTGCCCCTGGGCGATGTTGGGGGCGCCGCACACGATCTGCAGCGGGTTCCCGTCGCCGGCTCCTCCCACGTCGACGCTGCAAACGCTCAGCTTGTCCGCATCGGGATGACGATCGCATTCCAGGACGTGTCCGACGACGACGTCGGCCAGCCAGGGAGCGAACGGCTCCAACCCCTCGACCTCGGCCGTGTGGATGGTCAGGGCTTCGGCCACCTCCTGGGGCGTCGTCCCCTCGAGATCGACGTGGCGTCCGAGCCAGCGGTAGGAGATCAGCATCCGAACTGCTCCAGGAAACGCAGGTCTCCGCCCATGAGGTGGCGGATGTCGTCGATCTGGAAGCGCAGCATGACCAGCCTCGAGAGCCCCAGGCCGAAGGCGAAGCCGGTGTACTGCTCGGGGTCCACGCCGCCGTAGCGCAGCACGAAGGGATGCACCATGCCGCACGGACACAGCTCGATCCACGTGGTGCGCTTGCAGACGCTGCAGCCGCCCTCGCAGAACGGACAGCGCACGTCGAGCTCGAATCCGGGTTCGACGAACGGGAAGTAGCCCGGTCGCAGGCGCACCTCGAGGTCGCGCTGGAACATCTCCCGCAGGAAGGTCTTCATCGTGCCGATCAGGTGACCGACGGTGATGCCCTTGCCGACCACCAGCCCCTCCATCTGATGGAAGGTGTGCTCGTGGCTCGCATCCACGGTCTCGTTCCGGAAGCAGCGTCCGGGGACGATGGCCCGAAAGGGAGGATCGAAGCGTTCCAGGGCTCGGATCTGGACCGGCGAGGTGTGCGTCCGCAGCAAGAGGTGGTTGTTGCGGTCACACCAGAAGGTGTCGTACATCTCCCGGGCCGGATGGTCCTTGGGGATGTTGAGCGCTTCGAAGTTGTAGTAGTCCAGCTCGACCTCCGGGCCGTCGAGGATGGCGTACCCCATCGATGCGAAGATGTCCTCGAGCTCGCGCGTGACCTGGGTCACCGGGTGCAGGGAGCCGCGCCGGGGCTGGGCCGAAGGCAGGGTGGGGTCGAAGCCTTGCGCCTTGCGCTCTCGCTCGAGCTCTTCGGCGGCCAGCTCCCCTTCGCGTTCCTCGATGGCCTTTTGAATGGCCTGCTTGAGGCGGTTGGCCCCCGAGCCGAGCTCGCGCCGCTGCTCGGGCGCCAGGCTCGGTATCGAAGCGAGGATCTTGGCCACGACTCCGCCCTTCTCGAGGTAGTCGCGCTCGATCCCGAGCAGATCCGCGGCCCCGGCCGCGCCCTTGACGCGTCCCAGGGCCTCGGCCTGGACCTGCCCGAGCTCTTCCGGACTCATGTCGTGCCGCGCAGCTGCGGACGGTTCAGGCGTGGACGCTCTTGGCCTGGTCGACGAGGGTGTCGAAGGCCTTCGGGTCGTGGATCGCGAGCTCCGACAGCTGCTTGCGGTTCAAGTCGATGCCGGACTTCTTCAGCCCGTCGATGAAGCGCGAGTAGCTGATGCCACGCATGCGCGAAGCGGCGTTGATGCGGATGATCCAGAGCCGCCGGAACTGACGCTTCTTCTGGCGCCGGTCGCGGTAGGCGTAGGCCCAGGCACGACGGACGGACTCCTGGACCGTTCTCCAGAGGCGGTGGCGGCCACCCCGGTATCCGCGGGCCTGCTTGAAGAAGCGCAGCTTCTTGCGGTGGCGCGGTGCGCCGTAGGTCACGCGTACCATGGATCAGGCCCCCAGCATCTTTCGGATGAGGCGTGCCCAGGTCCCGTCGATCACGAGGGACTTGCGCAGGGCGCGCTTCTCCTTGCCGTTGTGGATCGCGTGCATGTGCCCGCGAGCGGGCTTGCTGCAGCGCACCTTGCCCTTCTTCGTGACCCGGAAGCGGCTCTTGACGGAGCCTTTGGATTTCATCTTGGGCATGACGTTTCGCTTGGGTTCGGGTCGCTCGGCCCCGATTTGGCCGGGGGGCTTCGCAGGTGTCCCCGCTCGCAGGCTGCCCAGCACCGCTCACGGGAGCGTGGGCCTGCTCCGGCCAGGAGCCCCACGCTTTTCGAGCGGGAGAGGGTAGCGGGCCGGGTGCTGGGAAGCCAGCCCCAAGTGGGCCTTGGCCCGAGCCTCGGGGGCCAGCGGGGCCGGCCCCCTACTTGCGGGCCAGGAGCATGGTCATGCGGGGCCCGTTCATCCGGGGCTGGGCCTCGACCTTGGAGATGTCCCCCAGGGTCTCGGCTACCCGCTTCATGACCTTGTGCCCCATCTCGGGGTGGGCCCGCTGGCGCCCGCGGAAGATGCACACCACCTGCACCTTGTGGCCTTCCTCCAGGAACTTGCGCCCCTGGACGAGGCGGTACTCCAGGTCGTGGGGGTCGATGGCAGGACGGACCCGCAGCTCCTTCAAGGTGGAGTGCGCCTTCGTCTTCTTGGTGCCCCCCTTCTCCTTCTTCTTCTGGGAGTACTTGAACTTGCCGAAGTCCATGACCCGGCAAACCGGCGGGTCGGCGTTGGGGGCCACCTCCACCAGGTCGAGGCCGGCTTCATCGGCTTGCCTGCGGGCCTCATCGGTGGAGACCACCCCGACCTGTTCGCCTTCTGGGCCGATCAGGTAGACCTGGGGGATTCGAATCTGACGGTTGACCCGATACTTCGGGGCTCGGGGAGTCGGCTTCGCGTGTCTTCTTCTCAAGAACGATCGTTCAGTTGGGGTCGATGGAAAGCGATAGCCACGGACCTCTCGAGGCCGGGCTCCAGCAAGGGAAGGAGGCTTCGACGCGGCTGGCCGAAGCTGGACGTGTTCGGTATCCGGAGCTTCCGGAGGACGAGAACGGGTGCGGCTCGAGGGCAGAGCCCTTCAAGCCTTCTTCTCGTCGGCGACTTGGGACAGCACGTCTTGATTCTCCAGGGCCTTTCCCGACAGGGCGATGTGCACCTCTTCGAGCTGCTCGGCCTGGACCGGGGACGGCGCCTGACACATCAGATCGGACGCCGAGGTGGTCTTTGGAAAGGCAATCACGTCACGAATGTTATCGATTCCTGCCGTCAGGGCTACGATCCGGTCGATCCCCATGGCGAACCCACCGTGGGGCGGAGCCCCGAAACTGAGGGCCTCCAGCAGGTGGCCGAACTTCTCGGCACGCTCCTTTTCCCCGATCCCCAGGAGCTCGAAAACCCGCTCCTGGACGTCAGCACGGTGGATTCGGACCGATCCGGAGCCCAGCTCCCAGCCGTTCAGGACGAGGTCGTAGGCCCGGCTGGCCAGCTTTCCGGGATCCCCGGCCATTTCCCAGTCCTCGGGGGCCGTGAAAGGGTGGTGGGAACTGACCCAGCGCTCGGCCGCCTCGTCGTAGTGGAAGAGGGGGAAGTGGGTCACCCACAGGAGGTTCCAGCCCTTCCGGGCCAGCCCCAGGCGGCGCGAGAGATGGAGCCGCAGCTCCCCCAGGACCCGATGAACCACGGCTTCGCGGTCCGCGGCGAACAGGCACAGGTCCCCCTCGGACGCGCCCATGACCTCCATCAGCTTGCCGGCCAGATCTCCGGCGGCGAAGCGGGCCAGGGGGCCGCTGCCCCCGTCCTTGCCGGCCTTCCACCAGGCGAGGCCCTTGGCGCCGAACTCGGACGCCAGGTTGCCCAGGGCGTCGATCTCCTTGCGGGAAAGCGAGGCACCTCCGGCGACGCACAGCCCCATGACCCGTCCACCCGATTCCAGAGCTCCCTGGAAGACCTTGAAGTCGCTGGTGCGCGCCCAGTCGGCAACGTCGATCAGCTCCATCCCGAAGCGCAGGTCGGGCTTGTCCGAACCGAAGCGCTCCATGGCCTCCGAGTAGCGCATGCGCGGGAAGGGCGTCTCGATCTCGATACCCAGGGCTTCGCGGAAGGTGTCGGCCAGGGCCTTCTCCCAGACCGCAAAGACGTCGTCCTCCTCGACGAAGGACATCTCGAGGTCCAGCTGGGTGAAGTCGGGCTGCCGATCGGCGCGCAGGTCTTCGTCCCGGAAGCAGCGCGCCACCTGGTAGTAGCGGTCGAAGCCCGCGACCATCAGGATCTGCTTGAAGATCTGGGGCGACTGGGGCAACGCGTAGAAGGAACCCGGGTGAATGCGGCTCGGCACCAGGTAGTCGCGTGCGCCCTCGGGGGTGGCGCGGGTCAGGATGGGCGTCTCGATGTCGACGAAGCCCTGGTCCTCGAAGGCCCGGCGCAGGGCCGACACGAATCGGGCCCGGTGCAAGATGGCCTTCTGCATGGGCTCGCGACGCAGGTCGATGTAGCGGTAGCGCAGGCGCACGTCCACGGAGGGCTCGTCGCCGCCGCTGACCTCGAAGGGCGGGGTCTTGGCCTTGGAGAGGGTCAGGAACTCCCGCACGAGGACCTCGATCTCTCCGGTCTCCCGATCCGGGTTCACGTTGTTCGCCTCACGGGCAACGACCTCCCCGCGAATGGCGATCACGTCCTCGATCGAGATCTGCTGCGCGTCCGCCAGCTCCTCGGAGAGCACCACCTGGGTGATCCCGTAGCGATCCCGCAGGTCGATGAAGTAGATCCCCCCATGGTCGCGCCGCGCGTGGACCCATCCGTTGAGGGTCACGACTTGGCCCACGTGCTGCTTGCGCAGCGCGCCCAGGTCGTGGGTCCTGCGCCAGTCGGCGGAGAGCGACTTCCCGTCGGAAGAAGCGCCCATCAAACCAGCGAGCTCGAGTAGCTCTTGGCCTGCTGACGCTTGGATGCACGCTTGAGCGACAGCTCGGCCCGCAGCAGGTCGATCTCCGCGCTGTGCAAGGAGCGTCCCTGCTCGAGCCGTTCACGCGCACGCTTCTCGGCGGATTCGGCGCGTTCCTGGTCGATCTCCTCGGGGCGTTCCCCCGCTTCGCTGACCACACGAACGGTGTTGTCACGCACTTCGAGGAAGCCACCCGAAACGAAGATGGCCTCCTGCTTGCCCCCGCTCCGGAAGGTCAACAGTCCGATGTCCAGGGACGCCACCATCGGGGCGTGCCGCGGGAGGATACCCAGGAGGCCATCGACCCCCGGGGCCTGGATCGAACTCGCCGTGGTGTCGAGCACGATGTGATCCGGCGTGATCACCCGCAGAGTGAGCTCCCCCGTCATCGATTAGCCTTCCATCTGCTTGGCTTTTTCCCGGGCGGCTTCCACCGATCCGACGTACATGAAGGCCTGCTCGGGAAGGTCGTCGTGCTTGCCGTCCAGGATCTCCTTGAAGGAACGGACCGTGTCCTCGCGCGAGACGAACACCCCCGGCGTACCGGTGAACTGCTCGGCCACGAAGAACGGCTGGGACAGGAAGCGCTGGATGCGACGTGCACGGTGAACGACCTGGCGGTCTTCTTCCGAGAGCTCGTCGGCTCCGAGGATGGCGATGATGTCGCGCAGGTCGGCGAAGCGCTGCAGGATGCGCTGCACCTCCCGCGCCACCTGGTAGTGATCGTCACCGACCACCTGCGGATCGAGCATGCGCGAGGTGGACTTGAGCGGGTCCACCGCAGGATAGATCCCGAGCTCCGAGATCGAACGCTCGAGGATGATGGTCGAGTCGAGGTGAGCGAAGGTGGCGACCGGCGCGGGGTCGGTGATGTCGTCGGCGGGCACGTACACGGCCTGCATCGACGTCACCGAGCCCTTCTTGGTCGAGGTGATGCGCTCCTGCAGGGCGCCCATCTCGGAGGCCATCGTGGGCTGGTAGCCCACCGCGGAGGGCATGCGGCCCAGGAGAGCGGACACCTCGGAACCGGCCTGGACGAAACGGAAGATGTTGTCCACGAACAGCAGCACGTCCTGCCCGCGCTCGTCCCGGAAGTACTCCGCCATGGTCAGCCCCGAGAGGGCCACGCGCAGGCGGGCACCGGGGGGCTCGTTCATCTGCCCGAAGACAAGCACGGCGTTGTCGATCACGCTCTGCTCGGTCCCGTCGGGCGTGGTGTACTTGGCGTCGGTCATCTCGCACCACAGGTCGTTTCCTTCCCGGGTGCGCTCGCCCACGCCGCAGAACACGCTGAAGCCGCCCTTCTCGACGGCGGTGATTCGGATCAACTCCTGGATGAGCACCGTCTTGCCGACACCGGCCCCTCCGAACAGCCCGATCTTGCCGCCCTTCGCGAAGGGGCAGAGCAGGTCGACCACCTTGAGGCCGGTCTCGAACACCTCCGAGATGGCCTCCTGCTCCTCGTAGAGCGGAGCCGCACGGTGGATCGGAAGGGTGTCCCCCGGCCCCACGTCGCCGCGGGCGACGGTGTCGAGGGCCTGACCCAGCAGGTTGAAGATGCGGCCCTTGGTGCGGTCGCCCACCGGTACGGTGATCGGCGCCCCGGTACTGTTCACGTCCATGCCTCGGCGGCAACCGTCCGTGCTGGCCATGGCCACGCAGCGGGCGACGTCGTTGCCGAGGTGCTGCGCGACCTCGAGCGTCAGGTCCCCGATGCGACCGGCGTCACCGGACGAGCCGTCGACGGTCAGGGCGGTGTAGATCGGCGGCAGGGGATTCGCCATGGTGGGATGGACAAGGGCGAGCTCGTAGTAGTTGGAGTTGCGGATCGCCGCCATGCAATGTCGATGCGCGGGGCCGCTGGAATGAAGTTCGACGTCGAGGCCGAAGGCTTCCGCCAGCGCCGCAGTGGCCTCCACGTTCACGCCCTGCATCATGCCG
>JAUIEE010000605.1 GCA_030428965.1 bacterium
GCCTTCGCTCTGGGGACCGCGGCGCTTCTGTTCGGTCCCGTCGAATCGACCGAAGGCTTCGACGTCCTGGGGGGCAGCCTCTCGGCCGAGAACCAGCGCGACTTCCGTGTGCGCAATACCTTCTCGGACCCCCAGGCCAACAACTGGGGACCCCAGAACCCCAACTGGAACGGTGAGCCGCAGTTCCCCGGTGGGACGGGGGCGACCCTCGCCATCTGGAAGGGGGCCGTCGAATGGGGCAGCACCCTGCACGGTGACGGCACCGGAACGCCGGGCCAGACCCTGGGCAACGGTGGCGCCAACTTCGACTTCGCCTACATGGGCGCAGCCGCCGGCGGCGGAAACAGCAACAACAACATCGCCTCTCCCATCTCGAGCTGCGGCGGCGGAGGCGTTCTGGCCTTCGTCGAGACCCCGATCTCGGATGGCTGGCGGATGCGCTTCTGCGAGGAGATCCTGTGGGCCGACGGTCCCGGAGTCGCCGTCGGGAACGAGTTCAACATCCAAGGCGTGGCCTGCCACGAGTTCGGTCACGCCCTGGGGCTCGACCACTCGACCAGCGGTGCCGCGATCATGTTCCCCTCGACGGCGGACGGCAACCAGCGCTCGATCTCGAACGACGACATCGCCGGCGTGCAGTTCATCTACGGCGCCGCCTCTTCCTCCAAGCCGGTCATCACGGCGGTCGAGGTGTGTGGTGGAGTGGCCACGATCACCGGTTCGAACTTCTCGAACTCCAACAACCAGGTGTGGTTCACCAACGCCAACGTCACGGGCACCACAACCGATCCGCGCGTGATTGCCTCGAACGTGTCCTCCACCGGTGGCGGGACCCAGATCGTGGTGAACGTTCCGGCGAATGCCGGGCCGGGTGACGTGCTGGTCAAGCAGAACGCCACAGGCCATGCCACCCTTTCCAACGCCTTCCCGTTCGATCCGGGATCCGATGGTACGGCGACCGAGCTGAACGGAAACGGGACGAACCTGGTGGTCTACGCCAGCACCTCGCCCCCCAACATCGGCTCCACCTGGACCGCTACGGTCGCTCTCCAGCCGAACGACAACCGTTCGATCGTCGCGGTCAACGGCAGCGGTGCCAACTGCTTGGCCAACGGCATTTCGCCGGGCTTCTTGAACGGTACCCAGCTGCTGGTGCCCGGACCCTACCTCATGCCCCACAACACCTCCCTGACCGGTTCCCACTCGTTCCCGATCCAGAACGACTGTGCCCTGGTCGGGCAGACCTTCTGCACCCAGGGATTCGGCGTCGAGCTGGGCCCCCTGAGGGTGTACGGACGCAACGCCCTGCAGCTCACGATCGGCGGCTGAGCCCGATCCGAGCACCGAGGGACCTACAAGGCCCTGCGCTCCCGGCCAGCCGGGGGGCAGGGCCCTTTTCGTTTCAGGAATGCTCCACGATGCGATTCTCGATCCCTTCCGGGTCCTCGAAGCAACTGGTCACGAAGCCCCAGTCGATGATCTTCCAGAAGGCCTGGACGTAATCCTCCTTGCGATTCTTGTAGTCGAGGAGGAACGCGTGCTCCCAGAGATCGCAGGCCAACAGGGGGGTCTCGCCCAGCGCTACCGGGCAGCCCGCATCCTTCATGGCCGTGACGCGCAACCGGCCGTGGGCATCCTGTGTCAGCCAGCACCAGCCGCTGCCGCGCACTTGCTTGGCTGTTTGGAGGAACAGCTTACGCAGCTTCTCGAAGGAGCCGAATTGAGTTTCGATGGAGTGGCGCAGGCCTTTGGCGGGGGCCGACTCGCCGCCCGGGCTGAGGCACTTCCAGTAGAAGGAATGGCTGTAGTGCTGCGCCGCATCGCAGTACAGCGCTCCCGAGGTGCGCTTGATCAGCTCGGTCAGGTCGAGCTCTTCCATGTCGCTGCCGGCCAGTTTCCGGTTCAGGGCATCGACGTGACCTCTGTGAAAGAGGCCATGGTGATCGGAGAGGGCCTGGATGGAGAGAAACGGCTGCGCCGAGTCGATGGCGAAGCCCAGGGAGGGAAGGGAGTGGTGCATAAACGGGTCTAGTTTCGGCTT
>JAUIEE010000145.1 GCA_030428965.1 bacterium
GCCTTTGAAAAGGCCAAGCCGCTTTTCGACATCATGGGCCAAAAGGCCGTGCATTGCGGCGATGCAGGTGCCGGACAGGCCGCCAAGATCTGCAACAACATGATCCTGGGCGCAACCATGATCGCCACTTGCGAGGCCCTCGCGCTGGCCCACGACATCGGTCACCCCCCCTTCGGCCATCGCGGCGAGTGGACCCTCGACCGGATCGCCAAGGACTTCGGCGGATTCCGGCACAACGCGCAGGTGCTGCGCGTGGTCGATCACCTGGAGCGCCGCAGCCCGGACTATCCCGGCCTGAACCTGACCCGCGAGGTGAGGGAATCCCTGCTCAAGCACGAGTCCGCCGCGGACTGGCCGGCGGAGTTCCGTCCCCGTCCCAGACAACCCGCCCTCGAGGCCCAGGTCGTCGACCTGGGGGACTCGACCGCCTACCACGTCCACGACGTCGAGGACGGCTTGCGGGCCGGCATCTTCTCCCGCGACGAGATCCACGAGGAGGTGGCCCTGTGGCGCGGCGCCCGCGAGGCGCTCGAGCTGCGTCACCCGGGCTTCCTCGACGCGACGAGCGACGATGCGCTGAGAATCAAGCGCATCGCCAACGAGCTGCTCAAGATCTTGATCAACGACGCGATCTCGGCCACGGCCCAACGTCTGCATCATTCCGCTCCCGCTTCCCCCGAAGAAGTCCGTTCGGCCAGCGGTCGCTTCGTGGCCCACAGTCGCGAGATCGGGCGCGAGGTCGCCGAACTGCATCGCTTCCTCGACCAGCGCTTCTACCGCCATCCGCGCGTCCTGGAGCTGGACGCCCATGCCAGCGAGATCCTGGGCGGGCTCTTCGACGCCCTGCGCCAGAAGCCGACCGAGATGCCGGGCTGGTACCAGCGCTGGACGGAAACTGTCGGCCTGGAGCGGGCCGTCTGCGACTACCTGGCCGGCATGACCGATCGCTTCGCCGAACAGGAGTTCGAGCGCCTCACCGGTCGCGCTCCTCGCTGGAGCAAGGGTCGGCCCCGTTCCGCGAACTGAAACGGGAGCGCCACCAGGCGCGCAGGCGGGCCGGCAAGGACATCGGGGCGGCTTCGGGAGCTTCGCCCGAATCGACCCCCAGGCCCCCGAAGAGAGGCTCGACCAGCGAATCCTTCTCCCGCGGCCGAAACTCCTCGGATTCGCCCATGGCCCCAGCCTACCTCAGGCGCGCCCTTGGCGTCGGCTCCACACCCAGGCCGCCGCGGACGAGGTGAGGACGGCGATCGCCAGCAGCACGCCGATCTCGGTCAAGATCCCGGTCAGGTCCTTGCCGTACCAGAAGATGCCCTGGAAGCCGTCCATGGCCCAGGCCGTCAGGGTGAAGTGCCCCAGGAACTGGTACCAGTCCGGAGCCATGGAGAGAGGCCACCACGATCCGCCCAGGGCGCTCATGGTGAGGATGACCAGGGTGGACAGTCCCTCGAGCTGGGAACGGCTGCGACACAGGACCGCGAACAGGATGCCGAAGCCGGTCGCCGCGGCGGAAACGCTGGCCGAGAGCACGGTCAGGGCGAGGGGAGAGCGGAAGATCGGCACGTCGAACAACCAGGCCCCGTAGGCGAACAAGAGCGCGAGCTGAACCAGCCCGATCATCCACGCGAACAGAAACTTGCCCGCGAGGATGCTCCCGCTGCCGCCCATCGAGAGCCGCAGGCGATCCAGGGTTCCCTGGGCCTCTTCCTCGAGCAGGGTGCCGCCGCAGGCCACGAGCCCGAACAGGAGCATCATCACGGCGATGCCCGAGACGGAGTGGGACTGGGCCCCCATCCTGTTGGCATCGGCCTTGCCATCTCCGACCACATCCTCCACCTCGAGCCCGAGCACGGACGGCAAGAAGCTCCCGAGGTCGAACGCGTGCGCTTCCCCATCGGCCGCGGCGTGCTCCTGTCGGAGCGCGCTGATCCTGGACCACGTCTCTTCCAGCACCTGTCCCGCCCGCTCCTTGCCGACCTCGCTCAGTGCGAACCCATCCAGACCGCGCTGCATCGCGCGCAGGGCGAGCTCTTCTCCCCGGGCCTGGAACAGCGCCGGGACGAGGCTGGCCGTGATCAGCTGCAGCTCGACCGCCTTGGCCGGATCCCGGTAGAACGCCAGCGCTCGCCCCTCGGCCCCGGCGAAGCCCGCGGGAATGACCAGGGCGGCCGGACCGTCTCCGCCCGCGACCCTGTCCCGGGCCGATCGTTCCTCGTCGTCGTCCAGATCGATCGTTCGGATACGCAAGACCTCCTGCTCGGAGAGGGCCTGCAGGAGGGCCTCGGAGGCCGGACTGCGATCGTGATCCTCGACGTAGAGCCGAACGCGCGGAGCCGCCTCCTCGCCGCCCACGGCGCCCATCGCGAAACCGAAGACGGTCGCCAGGGCCACGGGCAAGGCCAATCCCAGGGCCAAACCGACCGGATCCCGGAAGTAGATAGCCAGGTCCTTGCGGGTCAGGGTCCAAGCGCTCACGCGTCACCTCCGTCCCTCAGCTCCCGACCCGTCAGGGCCAGGAAGACCTCTTCGAGCCCGGGGCGTTCCGCCTCCACCTTGCACGCAAGACCTTCCCTCTCGCACAGCGCCAGGGCTCGACGCGCGCCCTCGTCTCCCTCGAAGCGCAGCGTGAGGCCACCGCTGCGCGGTACGTCCGGATGGTACTCCAGCTCTTCGAGGGTCCCCACGGCGACCGGGGTTCCCCGGTCCAGGATCAGGATGCGATCGCACAGCCGCTCGACCTCTCCCAGCTGGTGGCTGGTGTAGATCATGGCCGTTCCCTCGCGCCTCAACTCCTCGACCACCTCGAAGATGCGGTTTCTCGACTGGGGATCGATGCCCACGGTCGGCTCGTCCAGAAAGACCAGCTGGGGCCGATGCAAGAGGGCCACGGCCACGTTCAAACGTCGCTTCATCCCTCCGGAGTACTTCTTCACCCGTTCGCCGGCGCGATCGGTCAAGCCGGCCAGCTGCAGGCCGCGGTCCACGGCCGCCCGCAGCTCCCCGCCACCGAGACCGCTGAGGCGCCCGAAGAAGGCCAGGTTCTCGCGGCCGGTGAGGTGCTCGTAGAGGGCCAGCTCCTGGGGCACCACGCCGATCCTGCGTCGCAAGCGATCGCGATCCGCCACCGGGTCGAGGCCCAGCACGCGCACCTCCCCCGAGCTCGGGGACAGGAGACTCGAGAGCATGCGCACGGTGGTCGACTTGCCGGCCCCGTTGGGGCCCAGAAGCCCCAGGCACTGGCCCAGGGGAAGGTCGAGGTCGAGCCCGTGGACGGCCCTGCGCTCCCCGAAGGAGCGGGTCAGACCGCGGGCGAAGACGGCGGCGGTTTCGTTCATGGGGGGTTCCGTGGGGTGCCGGCGGAGCCCGACGGGGACCCGGCCGCTATGATTCGTGCCGGTTCCCGGCGAGATCCTTCGCTCGATTCGCCGTTCGTTTCCGAAATGAGTTCCATCCCCCACGCTTTTTGCGACGAGGCTCTCCTGGAGCTGGCCTTGACCCACGCTTCGACCGGGGCGGCTACGGACAACGAACGGCTCGAGTTCCTGGGAGACGCGGTGCTGGACCTCCTGGTCGCCGAGGAGCTCTATCGGCGCCACCCCGACCTGGCCGAGGGCGAGATGACCGAGCTCAAGGCCTGGGTCGTGTCCCGAAGGGTGCTGGCCTCGGCCGCTCGCAACCTCGACCTCGTGGATCAGGTGAGCCTGGGCCAAGGCATGCGCGGCCGCGCCTTGCCGACCTCGGTGCTGGCCAATCTGTACGAGGCGATCCTGGGGGCGGTCTACCTGGACGGTGGTCTCGAAGAGGCCCGCAGGTTCACGCACAAGACCCTGCGCGGCCCGCTCGACCAGGTGCGCGAGCACAAGCGCGCGCCCAATCCCAAGCAGACCCTGCAACGCTGGAGCCAGCGGGACGCCGGAGATCCTCCGACCTACGTGGTGTTGGAGGAGCGGGGGCATGCCCACGCGCGGGCCTTCCTCGTGTGCGCCGAACTGGACGGGCGCAGGTTTCCCAGCGCCTGGGGGCGCACCCGCCGCGAGGCCGAGACCTGGGCGGCCCACGAGGCGCTCCAGCGGCTCGCCCAGGAGAAGGGCTGATGTCGAGGGAGGTAGGCAAAGAGCCCCAGGCAGCCCTGCGGGTGGAGGGCTCGGCGATCTTCCAGGATCTCCTCGCGCGCATCCTGACGGCGGAGGGGGGGCCGCCGGTGGCCTGCGGCGGCCTGTGGGGCTCTTCCCAGGCCCTGGTCCTGGCGACCCTGGCCGAGAACGCCCAGGGACCGTGGCTCGTGGTTTGTTCCACCGAGTCCGAGGCCGAGAGGTTCCACGAGGACCTGGAGACCCTGGCCTGTCCGTCGGTGCTCTTTCCGGCCCGCGAAGCTTCCCAGTCCGGCCTGTCCGGGGCCGCCGACCCCCAGTCGATCCGGCGCCGACTGCAGGTGGCCCAGGCGCTCACCGGTCCGCCCGAACGCAGGCCGCGCCTGATCGTCGCCTCGCTCGTTTCGCTCCTGCAGCCGATCCCCTCCCCGCGCGACCTCGAGTCGGACTACCTCCACCTGCAGGTCGGGCAGAACCTCGACTGTGAGGAGCTCGTCGACCGTCTCGTGCACTCCGGCTACACCCGCGAGCCCCTGGCGGAACGCCCGGGGGAGCTGAGCCTGAGGGGAGACATCCTGGACGTGTTTCCCTTCGCCGCCGACCTCCCCCTGCGGGTGGAGCTGTTCGACGACGAGGTCGAATCCCTGCGCATGTTCGACCCGGAGAGCCAGCGCAGCCTGGAAGAGCTGCCGCGCCTCGCGGTTCTGGTGGCGAGCGATGCGGGCGGCATCCAGGACGGCAAGGGCATCGCCCCGCTGCAGGTGCTCTCCCCGGCGACCCAGCGGGTCGAGATCGAGCCCCTGCGCATCGAAGAGCAGGCGGAAGGCCTGCGCATCCGCTCGAGCCAGCACGCGAGCGCCCTGCTCGACTACAAGCAACACGTCGCGGGCATGGGGGGCCTGTCCCTGCAGAGCCTGCCGGGCCGCGACCTCACCTTCCGGACCCGCTCGGTCCAGGGCCTGGCGGTCGGCAACAAGGAGGCGCCGCTGAGCCTCGCGCGCGAGGCGCGGGCGGGCAACGAGGTGATCGTGTGGTGCGCGACCGACGAGGAGGCCCAGCGCTTCCAGAAGCGCCTGGCCGAACACGAGGGCGGCGCGGCCGTGCAACTGCGGACGGGCAACCTGGGCAAGGGCTTCCGCTGGGAGGACCCGAACCGGATCGTCCTCTCCCACCGCGAGCTCTTGGGGATCGTCGCCGGCCGTGGCCGCATGACCCAGCGTCCCACCCACCGGGTGCGCGCCCTCGAGTCCTTCTTCGAGCTGCGCCCCGGGGACCTGGTCGTCCACGCCGTGCACGGCGTTGCGCGCTTCAAGGGCCTGGCCCGCATCGAGAGGTCCGGCGGCGAGGAGGAGCACCTGCACCTGATCTTCGCCGAGGAGGTGAGCCTCTACGTTCCGGCCTCGCGCATCGACCTCGTCCAGCGCTACGTCGGCAGCGGGTCGAAGGCCCCGGAGCTCGACCGGATCGGAAGCCAGTCCTTCCGCAAGCGGCAGGAGAAGGTCGAGCGCGCCATCCTGGACCTGGCCGCGGAGCTGCTCGAGATCCAGGCCAAGCGCAAGCTGTCCTCGCGCCCGGCCTGGCCCATCGACCCGGGGCTCGTGCGCAGCCTGATCGACTCCTTTCCCTACGAGGACACGCCGGACCAGGCCAAGGCCGACGGCGAGGTCGCCACCGACCTGCTCTCCGGCCGCCCCATGGACCGCCTGCTGTGCGGAGACGTGGGCTTCGGCAAGACCGAGGTCGCCCTGCGCGCCGCCTTTCGCGTCGTCTCCGCCGGTGGACAGGTCGCCGTGCTCGTACCGACGACGGTGCTCGCCAAGCAGCACTTCGAGACCTTCCGGGAGCGCTTCGCGGACCTGCCGGTCGAGGTGGCCATGCTGTCGCGACACGTCTCGGCCAAGGGGATCCGCGAGGCCGTGGCGGCCACGAACCAGGGCAAGGTGGACATCCTGATCGGCACCCACCGCATCCTGTCCGCGGACGTGGACTTTCCGAAGCTCGGCCTCCTGATCATCGACGAGGAGCAGCGCTTCGGCGTGACCCACAAGGAGCACTTCAAGAAGCTGCGCTCCTCGATCGACGTCTTGACCCTGACGGCGACGCCGATCCCGCGCACCCTGCACATGTCCCTCTCCGGCCTGCGCGACATCTCCGCGCTGACCGAACCTCCCCCGGGACGACAGGAGATCGAGACGCGACTCCTGTGGAGCCAGGAGAAGCAGCGCATCCGGGACATCCTGCTGCGGGAGAAGAGCCGCGGCGGACAGTCCTTCTTCCTGCACAACCGGGTGCAGTCCATCGATCGCGTCGCCCGGGAGCTCATGCTGCTCCTGCCCGAGTGCTCCTTCGCCGTGGGGCACGGCAAGATGAGCGGCAGGGAGCTGGGCAGGATCATGGACACCTTCATCCGGGGCGAGGCCGACGTTCTGGTGGCGACCACCATCGTCGAGAACGGCATCGACATCCCCTCGGCGGGAACGATCCTGATCGACGACGCCGACCACTTCGGCCTGTCCGAGCTGCACCAGCTGCGGGGCCGGGTCGGTCGCGGCAACCACAAGGCCTACTGCTACCTGCTCCTGGATCAGACCCGACCCTTGCGGGACGTGGCCAAGGAGCGGCTCAAGGCCCTGGAAGAGCTGACCCAGCTGGGGGCCGGCTTCCAGATCAGCATGAAGGACCTCGGGGCGGGCAACATCCTGGGGCCCCAGCAGTCGGGACACATCGCGGCCGTCGGCTACGACATGTACTGCCGCCTGCTCAAGGAGACGGTGGAGCGCATGGAGGTCGCCGGTGGGCCGGACAACGTCGGCCTGGCCCAGCTCCTCAAGGAGATCCCGGCCGCCGTGACCGACGACCTCGAGGCCCATGCGGTCGAGCTCGAGCTCGGGGTGCGGGCCTTCCTGCCCTCGGAGTGGATCGCATCCCCCGGAGACCGCCTCGAGCTCCTGCGCAAGCTCAACCAGATCGAGAGCGAGGCCGACGCGACCGAGGCCCTGTCCATGCTGCGGGACCGCTACGGCCGGGTCCCGGACGAGGCCAAGGCCCTGGTGCGCCAGTTCCTCCTGCGCGCCTGGCTGATGGAGGCCGGCATCCGCGGGCTCCACTGGCGCGGCGAGACCTACCTGGTGGCCTATTCCGATCGGGTCCGTCTCGAGCAGGCCTTCGGCGGCCAGTCCGTCGAGCTGCGCCCCCTGCGGGCCGGCATCGCCCACCTCGTGATCCCCATTCCCGAGCCTGGGGCCGAGGCGGCCCTGGACTGGATCGAGGCCCTCTTGAAGCCGGCCGGGAGGCCGACGAAGATGGCCCCGACGTCATGAAGCTCCTCCTGGCCCTCCTGCTCCAAGCTCCCGCCCCCTCCGAGCCTCCCCCGGAAGCGGCCGAGGGTCCCTGGATCCCGGTCGACGGGGTCGCGGCCCAGGCCGGCGACCGGATCGTGACCATGAGCAACCTGACCACGTTCCTGCAGACGAAGATCGGGGAGCGCTCCATCTCGACCCAGGAGGAGCTCGACCAGGAGTTCGCCAACGCCCTCGAGGCGCGCGTGACCATGATGCTCGAGTCCCAGGCGGGCCTGAACCTGGGCTTCGACAAGGACCAGCTCAAGCGCATCCTCTTGCTCGAGGAGAAGGAGAAGCGCCAGAACCTGGGGGCGGTGGGCTTCGCCGACTACCTCGAGGGTCGCGGTCTCGACGGGCTGAGCGCCAACGAGGCCCAGACCGACGAGTTCAGCGTCTACTTCTGGCGCACCAAGGTCTCCGGCAGCCAGGGCCTGTTCGGATCGCGCCCCGTGCGCGACAACTACGTGCGGCCGGGCGAGCTCAAGTCCCTCTACCGCAAGAACGAGCGCGATCTGGGGATTCCCACCCAGGTCCGTTTCCAGGTCTTCGAGATGCCCAGCGCCGCTGCCGGAGGGCCCGAGGCGGCCAAGGAGATCTGCGAGAGCGTGCGCCAGCGCGTCCTGGACGGCGAGGAGTTCGAAGACCTCATGGTGGAGTACGGGGTCTTCCCCCGGGAGAGCCGGGGCATCACCCCGGCCCTGGTGCTGCATGAGCTGCCGGACGAGGAGCTGCGGGCCTTCGGAGCCAAGGCCGAGATCGGCGACCTGTCCGAGGCCCTGCCCTTCCAGAACCCCAACGGGGTGGAGGGGTTCGTGGTGGCCAAGCTCGAGGCCCGCCGGGAGGGCTCCCCCCCACCCCCCTTCTCCGACCGGCGGGTCCAGGATTTCCTGCGCTTCGAGTACCTCAAGAAGCAGCGCGACGCCCTGCTGGATCAGGCCCGGGGCAAGCTGCGGCGGGATTCCTTCCTCTGGGTCCACCCCCGTTTCGGGCCGCAGGAGGTCCCCAAGGCCCGCCAGGTGCCCCGCCGGGCCCCCCAGCGGTAGTCCGAGCCCGATCGGACGGTATATACTCCCGCCCCGACTTCCGGAGCCGGTGAACCGAACCGCCTCCCGCCCGTTGGGAGAAGAGCCCCGCCAAGGGCACCGGAGCCCCACGCTCCCCCTCCGAACCACCGCGAGCCACGAATCGATCGTCCCATGGACTATTCGAACATTCAGATCGAGACCACTCTCCCCAAGCCCTGGGAAGAAGAGCACAGCTTCAACGACGTCCTCTACGACTGGATGAGCCGTGCCCCGTGGCTGGCGATCTCGGCCGCGGCCCACCTCCTGGTCTTCTTCATCCTGATGGCCGTGCCGTGGGACAAGCTCTCGCGCCGCGACGAGAAGATCATCGAGGCCACCCTCCAGCAGACCCCCGAGGAGATCTTCGAGGAGCCCGAGGAGGAGGAGATCGAAGAGGAGATCGAGGAGGAGCCGATCGAGGAGCCCGTCCTCAAGGACGCCGAGGTCGACGAGGTCAACGAGGAGGTCTCGGAGGAGTTCGAGTCCACCGAAGGAGATCCGGACTTCCTGAGCGACTCGCCCTTCGACTCGGACAACCTCAACGACGTCATCGGCATCGGTGGCGGCGCCGGGGGCAAGTTCGGCGGGCGCATGGGCGGACGAAGGAACCTGCGGGCCGCGGGGGGCTCGGGCACCGAGCAGGCCCTGCGGGACGGCCTCGAGTGGCTGAAGAGCCACCAGGACAAGGACGGCATGTGGGACTGCGACGAGTTCTCCCACCACTGTCCCTCGGGGGACGTGTGCGACATGCCGGGCTCCTCGGTCCAGGACGTCGGCGTGACGGGCCTGGCCCTCCTGGCCTTCCTCGGGGACGGCAACACGACCAACGAAGGGCCCTTCAAGGACGTGGTGGCCCGCGGCATCCAGTGGCTCAAGGAGCAGCAGGATCCCGACACCGGACTCTTCGGTGACGCCAGCCACCACGACTTCCTCTACGGCCACTCGATCGCGACCCTGGCCACCTGCGAGGCCTACTACTTCTCCAAGAGCCCGCTGCTCAAGCGCACGGCCCAGAAGGCCATCGACTACATCCTGCGCGCCCGCAACCCCTACGGGGCCTGGCGCTACGAGGTCCCGCCCATCGGCGACAACGACACCTCGGTCACAGGCTGGATGGTCTTTGCCCTGGCCTCGGCCAAGGACGCGGGTCTCAAGGTGGACGACGCCGCCTTCGACGGTGCCCTGAGCTGGTTCGACGAGGTCACCGACCCGGCCAGCGGACGCATGGGCTACAACGACTTCGGCTCCGCTTCTTCCCGCACCAAGGCCAACGAGCACTACCCCCCGGAGAAGGGTGAGGCCATGACCGCCGTGGGCCTCTTGTGCCGCTTCTTCCTCCAGCAGGATCCGGACGAGAACCCGATCATGAAGAAGCACGCCGACCTCATGCTGAAGACGCTCCCCAAATGGGACGAGGAAGGCTACGGCACGGACATGTACTACTGGTACTACGGCAGCTACGCCATGTTCCAGATGGGCGACCCCTACTGGCCCAAGTGGAACAAGGAGATGAAGTCCGCCGTGCTGGACTCCCAGCGCCAGGACGGCCACTTCAAGGGCTCCTGGGACCCGATCGGCCCCTGGGGCTTCTCCGGCGGCCGCGTCTACTCGACCGCGCTGATGACCCTGTGCCTCGAGGTGTACTTCCGCTACGCCAAGATCATCGGATCGCGGTAGAGAGGCGGGCCGGGGCCGTGTGAAGCGCGGCCGGCTGCTGAATGGTTCGTTCGGGTCTAACAACCCACACGAATCGCTAGCCGAGAGGCACGTCCGTTGCGCGTGCAACCCGGCTCGACGTCCGCGTCCTTGTGGGGAGTGGAATCCCAGGCGCGGCGCTGCCTCGGTTCGGAGGAAACTGAGGCTGCACGATCGCAAGTCACTGGGGCTTAGTGAGTTGCGAACCGGGATGGGTGGTAGGCAGGGCTAGGGCGAGGTCGAGGTCCCGGCCCAATCTCCGAATTCAGAGTTGACCAATCCATAAGTCTATGCTTATTTTTAGTGATGCAGAGCGCGGTCACCGATGAAGACAAGATCTTCAAGGCCCTAGCGGACACCAGTCGGCGAGCGATCTTCGAGTCTCTTACACGTGGCGAATCTGCAGTGAAGGACCTTACGGCTCGCTTCGACATCTCCCAGCCAGCCGTCTCCCAGCACCTCGCCACCCTCAGGGACACCGGCCTGGTGAGCGCTCGCAAAGAGGGACGCTGCGTCTACTACCGGGTGGACCCGCGGGGGCTGAGACCATTGGTCAACTGGATCGCCCACTACCGCGCGTTCTGGACGAAGCACGTCGGTCGATTGGAGAAACTGCTGGAGAGCATGAACGAATGAAGCCCATCGACAGGACGACGCCTTCACAAACAGAGTCGCTCACCTTCGAGTTCGACCTCCACCACCCACCGGC
The DNA here is from genome assembly GCA_030428965.1 of bacterium. Classification (GTDB taxonomy): domain Bacteria; phylum Planctomycetota; class UBA1135; order UBA1135; genus JAUIEE01. The sequence continues at coordinate 10,901 of JAUIEE010000145.1, forward strand.
GAAGGTATGGCGCGCCCTCACCGACCCCGCGCTGCTTGCGGAGTGGCTCTTGCCCACGATCAACTACGAGCTTCAGGAGGGTGCCGCGTTCACGTTGCAGGCGCCTCCGCAACCAGGCTGGGACGGCGTGGTGAACTGCGAGTTCGTCGAGATCGAAGTGGAGAGCAAGCTAAGCTTGAGGTGGGTCGTGGGCGTCCTCGACACCGTCGTGACCTTCACGCTTGCACCCACGGTTTCAGGCACGCGACTCACTCTGGTGCAGGCTGGATTCAAACCGGACCAGAAGCAAGCCTTCGGTGGTGCGCGCTATGGATGGGGGATGATGGGCAAGAAACTCGTTGATCTTCTCGGGAGGACCCAATGAACATTCTCTTGTGGACTCTCCAAGTTACCCTTGCCCTACATACCACCGCCGGGGCGGTGTGGAAGTTCCGCAACTCAGC
>JAUIEE010000606.1 GCA_030428965.1 bacterium
TCCAAGCCCCGGCCACGCAGGTGGAGCGTTTCCTTGCCGCGGGGACGAAAGCTCAGGGAGGCGTAGGGGGACGTCCGCCCCTGGTCGTCCACCCCTCCGTTGAAGTGCGGCGCGTCCTCCTCGGTCAAGGGCTCGAAGCTCAGGTGGTCGTCGATGGGGAAGTAGTTCTGGAGCTTCTTCTCTTCGTCGTAGGGCTCGTCCCCCAGCTCCTGCTCCATGCCCCGAAGGGCCTGGCTGGCCCGCTCCACGGGCTCGAGCTCGAGCATGGGCAAGAGGCCGCGCTGCTGGATCACGGCGTAGAGCAGGTCCGAGAAGATCTCCATTCCGGCTCGGTTGAAGTGATTGTCGTTGGGCTGGACCCAGTAGTCGGGGTTCAGGAAGAACTCGGAGGACAGGAAGAAGACCCGTTCGTCGGAAAGCTCGGGCAACAGGAGGCGGCGCGGCCGCTGGGACGGACCCTCCCAGCGGAAGACGTGCAGGTACTCGCCGCCGAGCTCCCCGATCGCCTCGATCATCTTGGCCGAGGCTTCGGCCGCGGCCTCGTAGCGCTGCCGGCTCTCGTGATCCATGCCCCGGGAGAGGTAGTTGATGGAGCCGATGCCCATCATGACCGAGGGATGTCGGTACTGGACCAGGGCATCGGCACGGGATCGGTGCTGGGCCGTGAAGCGGGACATCGATCCGAACCCGCGCACTCCGTAGCAATCGTCCAGGTCGTTCGGGCACGAGAGCTGGATGACGAGGTCGGGCTGCAGGAGGCTCAGCTGTCGGCGCACGTAGGCAGCCTCCGACAGGTAGTTCCAGCTGATCAGCCCGTAGTGCAGGACTTCGATGGGAGGCCCGCCGTCCCCGGCCCCATCGCGCAGCTGCTCCTCCAGGAAGCAGCCCACCCTGGACTCCGCCTCCAGGCCGGTTCCGAAGATGTAGGAGTCCCCCAGGAGAACGACGCGAATCAGCCCCTCGGGCTTGGGCAGCTCGAACTCCTTCTCCCGCAGGCCGAGCCGATTCGAGGCGAAGCGGATCCCCGCGCGTTTCTTGTTCGACTCCGGACGCATCATGCGACCGACGTCCGGGTCGTTGTGACTATCCCAGTCTCCGCCGGCCTCGTTCACGAGCTCGCGGATGACGCGATCCCGGATCAGCGGGTTGTCGAGCATGGCCTGGGCATCCGCCCCGCTGAGCCCCAGGCTTCGATCGACGTAGACCAGGTAGGCGCAGGCCAAGAAGAGGGCCGCCGACAGAGAGGCGAACAGGACGGCCAGCCTGGTCGGCCAGGGGGAAGAGCGCTCCTGGGAATTCATGACCCGAATCTAGAAGCTCGTTGGGGGGCGGGGCGGACAGGGGCTCGAGGAGCGAAGCGCCGCCACGGGCGAGGGAAGGCAAGGCCCAAGCATAAGGTCCGAACGAGGTGCAGGGTGCGCCTTCGACCGAGAACGACACGGAGCCAGCCCGGCCCTACTCGAGGTGCACCTCGTGGAGCTGGAAGGAGACGCAGTGCTGGAGGTCGTCCCCCACGTACACGTAGTCGTCCGAGCGCAGGATCACGTTGATGAGCTTGCGGTCCACGACGTCCGCGGGCAGGTCCCAGGTCCCTTCGAAGGGCTCGCCTGCCTGGGGCTGGAAGGAACCGACGGGACGACCCTCCACGGAGACCTCGATCGACACCCCATCGAGCTCGGGACGATCCAGGCCACGACCGCTCAGGGAGAGCACCTTCTTCCCCACGCAGCGGAAGGTCAACGAGGCGTAGGGCGAGGTCAGGCCCTCGCGGTCGACGCCGCCGTTGATGTGCGTTCCGTCGGCCGCTTCCAGAGGATCGAAGCTCAGCTTGGAATCGATTGGGAACTGCCGCAGCAGCTTGGTCTCCCGTTCGACCGCCAGGTCTGCCCGGGCACCCTCCTCCATGGACTCGACGATCTCGGCCACGCCGTCCCTGGGCTGGAGGGTGAGCATCGGCAAGAGATCGCGCGTGCGGATCGTGCCGTAGAGGTACTTGGCGAAGATCTCCATGCCGAGCCGGTTGAAGTGACT
>JAUIEE010000146.1 GCA_030428965.1 bacterium
CCTACGTAGGGGATCGCCTCTTCGCGACCCGGAACGCGGTCGGAGCGCACGGAGTTCCCTTCACGTCCGTGACCGTGTCCGACCCCGAAAACGGCCTCTGGTGGCGGGATTCCCGGGTCTTCTGGCCAGGCGGCGTTCCCATGGGACTCTCCTCCCTGGCCCACTACACCCCGACCGACACGACCTTCCACAACGGGTCGGGCAGCAACCCCACCACCTTCCTGCCCGCCTCCGACTGGCCGCGGGTCGGCGAGACCTGGACGACCCGCGTGGGACTATCGGGAACCGAAACCCACAGCCTGGTGGCCATCAGCCTCAACCCGGGCGGCTGTCTTCCCGGAGGCTTCCGGCCGGGCATCCTGCTCGGCACCGAGCTCCTGGCGGCTCCCCCTTACCTGCGCCCCCATCACAACGTCCCCGGTGAGGTGCACGACTACGAGGTTCCCCTCGACGCCGACCTGGTCGGTCAGACCTTCTGCACCCAGGGCTTCGGGCTCTCCTTCGGGCCGCTCCAGCGCCGGGCCCGGAACGCCCTGGTCGTCACGGTCGGGTCCAACTGAGCCCCCCGGAGAAGCCCCGCGCAGGCGGTGTCCGTCCCTCGCCCGGGCCCGAGGGCGTCGGCGTTGCGATGCGCCGATAGCACCTCGCCCTTCTCAGAACGGAAACAGCCAGGGCACGCCCAGGGTCACGACCCCCCAGGTGAGGAGCGCGGCGGGAATCCCGAGCACGAGGTAGTTCCGCAACCGATAGCCCCCGGGCCCCATGACCAGCAGCGGACACTCGTGCGCCATGGGGCTCGAGAAGCCCGCCGAGGCGACGAGGGCCATGCCCAGGAGGAACGGGACCGGATTGGCTTCCGAGTTCAGTGCAATGCGGTAGCCGACGGGAGCCAGCACGATGGCGACGGCCGTGTTCTCGATGACCTGGGTCAGGATGAGGACGATCAAGAGGAAGGTGCCGAACACCGCGTGCACTCCCCACCCACCCATGGCGGCCACGACCCAATCGGCGATCCCCCGGGCTCCGCCGGTCTCCTCCAGGGCCAGACCGAAGGGAATCATCCCGCCCAGGACGAAGACCACGCTCCAGTCGATGGCCTCGTAGGCGCTGCGCATCCCGATGCAGCCGGTCAGGACGGTGCCCGTGGCCGCCAGCACGACCGCCAGGGCCGGATCGACGATACGCGTCGCGGCGCACAGGACCATGGCCACAAGGAGCGCCACCAGCAACCAGGCCCGGGATCGACCGACCACGGGCAAGTCACGACTCTCGAGCATCAGCACGTCCGGGTCGCGCCGCATTTCCTTGATCATCTCTTCGTGCCCGACCAGGAGCACCGAGTCGCCCACGAGCAGACGCTGGGAAAGCGGGCGCCCGGCGAGAGGTCGGCCGAGACGACCGATCGCGAGCACCGAGAGCCCGTAGCGCTTGTGGAAGTCGACGCTCTCGATCGAACGCCCTTCGAGCCCGGAGTTGGGGGCCACGAGCGCCTCGACCATGCGCAGGTCCACCGAGCGCACGGTCGTGTCCTTGAGGCGCATCTCCTGCTTGACCTCGATCCCCGGCAGGGCCAGGAAGGCCGAGATCTGGGAGATGCGCCCCTGGACGATGAAGGTGTCCCCCGACTGGATCTGCAGCCAGTCCGAAGGCGGCAGACGCTCCTCGCCGCGGATGATTCCCAGCACCCGAACCCCCTTGGCCGAGCCCAGGTCGAGCTCCCCCAGGGTTCGGCCGACCATTTGAGCCGCGGGAGTCGCCATGACCTCGGTCAGGTACTCGGTCACCTCGTAGCGATCCGCCAGCGAGCGTTCCTCCCGGCCCTTCGGCAACAGGCGGTGGCCGAAGAGCACCAGGAAGGCCGCGACGACGGCCCAGTTCACCAGCGCGATGGGCGTGAAGCTCAGGAACCCCAGACCTTCGCCCGTCTGGGTGCGCAGGAAGTCGGACACGACGACGTTCGTCCGGGTTCCGATCAGCGTCCATTGCCCTCCCAGGAGCGCCGCGAAGGCCAAGGGCATCAGGAAGCGCGTGGCCGGAAACTGCCGCTCGCGGCACACGGCCAGCACCATCGGCATCCAGACGAGAACGCTGGTCGTGTCGCTCACGACCGCGCTGAAGAGGGAGACCACCAGCAGGATGCCCAGCAGCAGCGTGCCCTGGGTCTTGGAGGCCGCGTCGAGGACGCGCCTGCCGAGGATCGCCGCGGCCCCGGTGCGCTCCATCGCCGCCGAGAGAACGAACATGGCCACGATCATCACACAGGCCGTACTCCCGAACCCGGAGAAGCCCTCCTGCACGGACAGGATCCCTTCCCAGGGACCTTCCTCGCTGGGCCGCCACGGAACGACCAGGGAGAGCATCAACAGGACCGCCGCCAGGTCGATCCGGAGCAGCCGCCCGTAGACGGCCACGAGGAAGAGCACCAGGGCGCAGGTCAGGTACAGGAGCTCGCTGCTCATGGGCCCTTCCCCTCCTCCCTAGGAGAGTCCGTACTCCTTGATCTTGCGGTACAGGGTCCGCTCACCGATCCCGAGGAACTTGGCGGCCTTCTGTCGGTTGCCGCCGACGAGCTCGAGGTTGGCCTCGATCAGGGCCCGCTCCACCTCGGCCAGGGAGCGCCCGGCCAGCTCCACGTGCCCCGAGGACAGGCCGCCTGCCCCGGTGGCCTGCTTGACCTGGTCGGGAACGTCCCCTTCGTCGACCACGTCCGAGCGCGCCAGCAGCACCATGTTCTCGATCACGTTGCGCAGCTCGCGCACGTTCCCGGGCCAGCTGTGGCGCACGAGGATGCTGCGCGCCTCGGGCGTGATGCCCCGCACGGGACGTCCGTGCTCCTCGGCCAGCTCCCGCAGGAAGTGGTCGATCAGCATGGCCACGTCCCCGGAGCGTTCCCGCAGGGGAGGCAAGTCGATCTGAACCACCTGCAGGCGGAAGAGCAGGTCCTCGCGGAACTTGCCCTCCTTCACCATGCCCTGCAGGTCCTGGTTGGTCGCGGCCACCAGGCGAATGTCCACCTTGCGGGTCGTGTGCCCCCCCACCGGCTGAACCTCGCGCGCCTCCAGCACGCGCAGCAGCTTGGCCTGGGTCTCGAGGGGCATGTCGCCGACCTCGTCGAGGAAGAGCGTGCCCCCGTCGGCATGCACGATGACGCCCTCCTTCGCGCTGACCGCCCCGGTGAAGGCCCCCTTCACGTGGCCGAACAGCTCGGACTCGATCAGCCCCTGGGAGAGGGCGGCGCAGTTGACGGCCACGAACGAACGGTCCCGGCGCGGGCTCGAGGTGTGGATGGCCCGGGCCACCAGCTCCTTGCCGGTGCCGCTCTCCCCGAGCACCAGCACCGTCGCGTGGCTGTCGGCCACCTGGCGAATGATGTCGAAGATGCGCTGCATGGCCGGGGAGTGACCGATGATGCCCTCCAGGCCGAAGCGTTTGTCCAGCTGGCGCCGGAGCTCGAGGTTGGTGCGGCGCAGCCGCCCGGTCTCGACGGCCTTGGCCAGGCGCGTGCGCAGCTCGGAGATGCGCACCGGCTTGGTCAGGTAGTCCGCGGCCCCGAGCCGCATGGCGTCCACGGCCGTTTCGACCGAACCGTGACCGGTGATCAGGAGCACGACGGCCTCGGGCTGCAGGCGACCGGCTTCGCGCAGGACCTCCATCCCGTCCACGTCGTGCATGACGAGATCGGTCAGCACCGCATCGTAGGTGGCCTCGCTCATGCGCTCGATGCCCTCCTGCCCCGAGTTGGCAATACGACAGGTGTGGCCCTCGACCTCCAGGCCGTCGGCCAGGGCCTCGGCGTGGCCCTCGTCGTCGTCGATGATCAGCACGCGGAAGGGCTTCTCCTGTTCCGGGGAGAGGGTCATGGCTCAGCTCTCGGACTCGGGGTCTTCGTTGGACGTTCGACCTGTCAACTCGACGGCCAGGGGAAGGTAGATGGAGAACGAGGTTCCGCGACCGGGTTCGGAGACGACCGTGATCTGACCGTCGCGCTCCTGAATGATGCGTTGCGCCGTGGCCAGCCCCAAACCGGAGCCCCCCTTCTTGTCCGACCAGTACTCGTCGAAGCCGCGCTCGTGCTTCTCGGCCGGCATCCCGATCCCCGTGTCCGTCAGGGTCAGCTCGACGTCGTTGGCCACCCGGCGCACGCGCACGATGAGCTCCCCCCCCTCGGGCATGGCCTGACGGGCGTTGACCAGCAGGTTGAGCACCGCCTGCTTGATCTGCGCTTCGTCCACCAGGACGAGGGGCAGCCCCAGCTGCAGGTCGACGTGGTGGCGAATGCCCGCCAAACGGTCCTCCGGCTCGACGAACTCGAGCAGCTCCTGGACGATGCGCGAGAGGTCCTCCGGCCGGCGGTTGACCTTGCCTCCGCGCGCGTAGTGCAAGAACTCCTCGAGGATGTGCTCGAGGCGCTGGACCTCCCGTTGCAGGGTGCGGATGCGGCGCAGGGAGCGCTCCTCCCGGGGCGTCGGCTCCGGGGTGTCGGGGTTGCGCACCTGCCCGGCCCGCTCCCACTCCTCCTGGAGCAGGGCCAGGTTGATGGACATGGTCGAGAGCGGGTTCTTGATCTCGTGGGCCAGGCCTCCGGCCAGCCTGGACAGGAAGGCGTCGCGGTCTTCCTTTTGTTTCTGGGTTCCTTTCGGAGGTTCAGGCATGGGCGCACGACGGTGGGCGGATAGGCTAGCACCCCGGGTAGCTCGCCCACCACGCCCTCCATGGCCGACTCCCTCGACCAGCCGGACGTCGTCGCCGTCGGCGACGAGCCCATCCCCCGCGCCCTGCGCAAGCGGGCCGCCTCGCTGCTCGAGGCCGGTGAGCTCGTGGTCCTTCCGACCGAGACGCTCTACGGGGTCGCCGCCCGAGCCGACGATCCCGGCGCCCCAGCGCGCCTGGCCGAACTCGTGGGGACCTCGTCCCCGCACCCCTGGACCTGGCACGTCGCCAGGCGCGAGGCCGTGGACCGCTTCCCTCACCTGCGTCCGCTCGTCCGACGCCTGGTGGAGCGCTACTGGCCCGGTCCCCTGACCCTGGTCCTCCAAGGGGTTCCCGCAGGCCTGGAGTCCGTCGCCGAAGACGGTTGGTGCGCCCTGAGACTGCCGGCCCATCGGGCTGCCCAGAGCCTGATCGAGGAGGTCCCCTTCCCCCTGGTCGTCACCAGCGTCGGCGGTGACGTCGCGAGCGTGCGCGAGCGCTTTCCCCAGGCCGCCCTCGTCCTGGACGGCGGCCCCTCACGGCTCGCGGAGGCTTCCGGGATCGTGCGCCTGGGTCCGGGCGAATTCTCGATCCTGCGCGACGGACTGCTGCAGCCCGAGGAGCTACGCCGCACGGCGGGAAGGCGGATCGCCTTCTGCTGCACGGGCAACACCTGCCGCAGCCCCATGGCCGAAGGCCTGGCGCGGGGTTGGCTGACCGAGCGCCTCGGCATCGCCGGCTCGCTGACCCTGGCGGACTTCGGCTTCGAGGTGCGCTCCATGGGCGTCTTCGCCAGTCCCGGAGCTCCGGCCTCGACCCATGCCGTCGAGATCCTCGCCCGGCGCGGTCTCGACCTGTCCCAGCACAGGGCCACCCTGGCCGAAGCGGGGCTCGTCGCCCAGCAGGACGAGGTCTACTGCCTGACCCGTTCCCATCTCGAGGCCCTGGTCCAGAGCTTGCCTCCGGGTCAGGCCAAGCACGTGCAGCTCCTGGATCCGGAGGGACGGGACGTGCCGGACCCGATCGGCGGCTCCCTGGCGGACTACCAGAGCTGCGCCGAGCTCATCCTGCGCGCGATCGAAGTCCGGGCGGCCCACTGGGCCTGAGGGACTACGCCTCTCCGCAGACCGCTTGCCAGGCCTCGCCGACGCCGCCCGCGTGCAAGAGAGCCGAGCGCACGGCTTCCTCCCCCAGCACCCGGGCCACGTCCGCGAGGGTGCGAATGTGCAAGAGCTTCTGGGCGCGGGGAATCAGGAGCAGCGCGACGAAGTGGGTCGGACTGGCGTCGATGCTCTCGAAGTTCAGACCGCCTTTGGCGGGCACGACCCCCAGGCAGAAGACGACCTCTTCCAGCCCTTCGATGGCGGCGTGGGGAATGGCGATGCCGCGCTCCATCCCGGTGGACATGGAGCGCTCGCGGTTCAGCACCGCTTCGTTCGCCTCCTGGACCAGCTCTCCCTGGATCCTCTCCCGGGCGACCAGATGCTTGAGCATGTGGTCGATGCAGTCCCACTTGTCCTGGGGCTGGAGCCCCAGAAGGATGTCTTCCGGCTGGAGAATGTCGCGCAGGGGCATGACCCCGAGAGGATAGCGGGCCGGAGGGGCGAGCCAAGTCCTACCCGGGCCGGGGGCCAGGTCTGGGAGCCGAACCTCCCCCCTGGCCCCGGCGGCCCCGACCCTACTTCGAGCGGCGCATCCCCAGGGACTTGCCGATGAAGATGGCGGCCAGGCCGACCAGACCGGAGAACAGGGCCCCCATCTTGGCCTGGCCCAGGAGGGCCTGGTCCGTGAAGGCCGCGCCGGCCACGAACAGGGCCACGGTGAGTCCCAGGGCGGCGATGAACCCGGCCAGGACCAGCTCTCGCAGGCCCATGTTGTCCGGCAGCGGGAAGCCGACCTTGGTGCCCAACCAGGAGAACAGGGTGATTCCGATCGTCTTGCCGACCACCAGGGAGCCCAGGATGATCCAGGTCATCGGACCGATGCCGGCGAACTCGACTCCCGCGTTGGCGAAGGCGAAGAAGAACAGCCCCAGGTCCACGAACAGCTTGAGGTCGTGCTCGAACAGGTGCAGGGGCGAGTGGTCGTCGTGGTTCGATTCCTCGGAGTCGGCGAACATGCCGAGGTCACGCTTCGGACCCGGAAGGAAGGGCACGATGAAGACCAGGGCCAGGGCCTGGTGCAGGTTGGCCAGCAGCAGTCCGCACCAGGCGATCGGCCCGGCCACGAGGATGTACGGGTGCCACTTCTGCACCTTGCTCATGCGCAGGGAGAAGGCCAGGGCCATACCGAGCAGCACGAGCAGGAGCCACTTGGGCTCCGCCGGGTGGAGCGGGTCACCGTAGAAGACGGCGATGATGCCCAGGCCGATGGCGTCGTCGGCCACGGCCAGGAGCAGGAGGAAGTTGATGGCCGGATGGCCCTTGCCGAACACGGTCCGGGCCACGAGCCAGGCCAGGGCGATGTCGGTCGCGGTGGGCACGCCCCAGCCCTTTTGCAGCACGGCCCAGTCGAGGTCCTCGGGGAACGCTCCCGCTCCGTGGGCGAAGTACAGGGCCGCGAAGAAGAAGCCGACCGGTCCGAACACCCCCCCGAGGGTGGCCAGGAGCGGGTTGATCGCCTTGCCGATCGGGTTGAGGCTGCCCCCCGGGAGCGCGGCCTCGGTGATCTCCTTCGCGGCGATGCCGAAGAAGAGCACCATGAAGATGTCGTTGATCAAGAAGTGCAGGGTCAGCGGGTGCCCGAAGACCTTGGCCCCGGGGATCGGCTCCAGGTCGACCAGGTGGTGGTAGGTCTCCCAGGAAACGTTCGCGAAGCCGAGCGCTGCGAAGACTCCCACGATCAGGGGGATCGAGAACTCCTGCAGGAAGACGACGACGCCCTTCTTGGGTTGGCTCACTTTGCGCTCGTTCTGGGTCGGGCCGGACGGGGGGGGTTCCAGGGTCGGCTGGGGCAAGGCATTCATAGCGATCGGGGGAGCGCTTTCAAACCGAGCGCGCTCTCATTCTTCAAGGGCCAAAAAGGTAAGGAGGTGCCCTGTCTTTCGGCTCCAGGCCTGAGCCTCCCGCGCCGAAGCTCCTGGGGGCGGGAAGAAACCCCGGCCCCGGGCGTCCCAGGTCCCGAAATCGAGATCGCTCCGCCGTTTGACACTCGCCCCGGGGCTACCTAGAGTTCCCTCCTGACAGCCGAACAACGCCCTAAACCTCTGCCTTTCAACGGGATAGATCCACAAACTACCCCCACCTGATGGCTATTCTCGCGCGCATCCTCACCCCCTTTCTCCTGGCCACCGCCATCGCCGCCCAAGGGGCAGGCGCCGCCGACGTCCCCCCGATCCAGGAAGACGGGGAATTCTACATCCTCAACTTCTCGAAGAGCGCGGACGACGCCATCAACCTCGAGGAGTTCATCAACATCTGCGAGGAGGCCACGGGGCGCCGCTTCACCTACGAGGAAACCACGCGTCAGCAGCTGACCGGCCGGAAGGTCTTCGTCCACGGGCTCCAGCGTGTCCCCAAGGCGGACTTCTACGCCTACTTCCAGATCCTGATGTTCATCAACGAGTTCGTGTGTGTGGAGGTCGGTCCACCGCACATCTCGGTCATCTTGATCCAGAGCCTGACCGGCAATGCCCGGGCCGGGAACCTCAAGCAGAAGACGATCCACGTCCTGCCCGAGCAGCTCGAGGACTACGCGGACCAGCCCGCGACGCTGATCACGACCGTCCTCAACCTGCCGAACACCGACGCGCGCCAGCTCTCGACCTCCCTGCGGGGCCTCCTGACCGACACGAACACCCAGACCCTGATCGCCGCCGGCGAGAACTCGGTCATCCTGCAAGGCTTCGGCAGCTACATCGCGTCCCTGGCCAAGCTGCTCTACATCGTGGACGAGGCTTCCGCCGGGGCCGACCAGCTGCAGCCGGTGTTCGAGGTCTTGCCCCTGGAGTACGCCGCCGGCGAGACCGTCGCCGATCTGATCGACCAGCTGCTCGAAGCCCGATCGCGCAGGGGACGCCGCGGCGCCGCCGCCGTGCAGCAGCAAGGGGTTTCCGGAGCCCTGGCCACGGAAGAGGTGGAGGCACGCATCCTCGTGGACGCGCGCACGAACTCGCTGCTCGTGATGGCCCTGCCCGAGGAGATGCCGCGCATCAAGGACCTCGTGGCACGCCTCGACGTCGACGTCATCGAGCCCGAGCGCAACTTCCACGTCTACAGCCTGCAGAACGTGAGCGCCGACGAGGTGGCCGACGTGCTCGACGAGTTCCTCTCGAACGCCGAGCGCATCTCCCGTACCCAGGGCGGGACGGGCGGCCGCCAGGGCAGCGGCCAGGCGACCACCCCCAGCGGGCAGACGAACGAGGTCATCGTGGTCCCCGACGAGGCGAGCAACTCGCTGCTCATCGCGGCCAACAAGACCCGCTACGAAGAGGTGCTCGAGCTCATCCGCCAGCTGGACCGGCGCCAGGACCAGGTGCTGATCGAGACGGCCCTGATCGAGTTGACCGGCACCGACTTCCGGGACATCGGCTTCGAGTGGGCCCTGGCGGACACGAACGGGGAAGGCGGCTTCGGCGTGACCAACTTCGGCCTGTCCACCTTCGACCTGGGAGACAACGGTGAGGACTCGATCCGCGTCCCGCTGATCAACGAGGGCATCACCGCCGGCATCCTGAGCGGGGACGACGTCAACCTGCCCTTCCTGATCGCGGCCACCCAGCGGGTCGACGGGGCCAACGTCCTGAACGTGCCGTCGGTGCTCGTGAACAACAACGGATCGGCCCGCGTGCGGACCCTGGACGAGCAGCCGACGACCACGGTCACCGCCCAGGGGGGCGTGGGCGGTCAGACCCAGGAGAACTTCCGCGACTTCGAGGAGGCCGGGATCACGATGGAGATCTCGCCCTCGATCAGCGCCTCGCGCTACCTGCGCCTGAACATCACGCTGCAGGTCTCGACCTTCACCGGGTCCTTTGGCGGCAGCACGATCCCGCCCCCGAGAACGACCCGTGAGCTCTCCACCACGGTCAACGTCCCCGACGGCGACACGATGGTCATCGGCGGCATCATCACCGACAACCTGACGGAGACGACCCAGAGCGTGCCCTTCCTCGGGGACATCCCGATCCTCAAGCACCTGTTCCGTCGCAGCTCGAAGACGAACACGCGCACCACGCCGTACTTCTTCGTCACGCCCCACATCCTGCGGGACCGAGACTTCGCCGACCTGGCCGAGATCTCCTACCGCAAGAAGCTCGACGCGGCCGAGGTGATCGGACGCAAGCGCGTCCAGCTGGTCGATCCGAACTTCGGCGGCGAGGGCGACACGATCGACTTCGAGGGCTTCCAGGTCCCGCTCTACCGCAGCCCCGCCCGGGGAGAGGTGGATCCCGAGTCCATCGGCCTGAGCCCCGAGCGACGCGCGGAGCTCCTGGGCAACGCGGCGAAGAACGCCGCGGACGGAGAAGGGAACTGACATGGCCAGCCTCGCCGATCTCCTGGTGGATGCGGGCCTCACCCGCGAGAAGCTCGAGGAGTGTCGTCGGCAGGCGGCGACCTCGGGAGAGTCCTTGGACCGGGTCATCCTGAAGAAGGAGTACCTGGCCGAGGAGGCTCTCCTGAACGTGTACGCCCAGCACCTGGGCTTCGAGTTCCTCGAGCGGCTGGATGGGACCAAGGTCCCGGGCACATTCGTGAACCAGATCCCGGTTCAGTTCACGCGCAACTACAACCTGATCGCGGTCTCCGAGGAGGAGGACGGTCTGCTGCGGGTTGCCACCTGCTCGCCGCTCGACCCCAACCCGATGGACGACCTGTCGGCGCTGCTCGGGGTCGAGATCGAGCCGGTCCTGGCCCCGAAGACCGAGATCACGACCCTGATCGCCCGCGCCTATCGCCACAAGGCCGACGGGGTGGACGAGGCCCTGGCCGACGTGGCCGAGGACGGCGACATCCAGGGCCTGGCCGAGGAGATCGACGACGCCGAGGACGTGCTCGACGTCTCGAACAAGGCCCCGATCATCAAGCTGGTCAACACGATCCTGTTCCAGGGGCTCAAGCTGCGCACCTCGGACGTGCACTTCCACCCCTACCCGGATCGGACCCAGGTGCGCTTCCGGATCGACGGCATCCTCTACGACATGGACTCCGTCCCCCGCAAGGCGCACGAGGCGATCGTCAGTCGCGTCAAGGTCATGGGGAAGATGGACATCGCCGAGCGACGCTTGCCCCAGGACGGTCGCGCCACGATCCGTATCGGCGACGGCGAGGTGGACGTGCGTATCAGCACCGTCCCCACCACGACCGGCGAGCGCATCGTCATGCGACTCCTGGACAAGACCGCCAAGCTCTACGACCTCGATGAGATCGGGCTCTCCAAGGAGAACCTCGAGATCATGAGCGAGTACATCAACTGGAGCCACGGCATCATCCTGGTGACCGGTCCCACGGGATCGGGCAAGACGACCACCCTCTACACGTCGATGGGTCAGATCGACACGACCCAGAAGAACGTGCTCACGATCGAGGATCCGGTCGAATACTCCCTGGCCGGCGTGAGTCAGGTCCAGGTGAACAACAAGAAGGGCCTGACCTTCGCCTCGGGCCTGCGCTCGTTCCT
>JAUIEE010000147.1 GCA_030428965.1 bacterium
CAGGACGACGACCTGAACAAGGCCATCGGCATCATCCTCGAGGGCGTCGGCAACATCATCAGCGTGGGGCGTTCGTTCCTGTGCCGCTACCGGGAAGAGCGTCGACTGGTCTTCCGGACCCACGAATGGACCCGGGACTGGAAGGGCGTGCGTAAGGTCTCGCGTCAGCCGGAGTCCCACGTGGACTACGCCTGGGCCACCGACATCCTGGTGCGCGGGGACTACATCCGCATCTCCGACCTGGAGCAGGTCGACTTCATGCCGCCGGACAGCACCATGTTCCGGCACGACGTACGGGCTGCTTTGGTGATGCCGGTCATCATCCACGGCCGGCTCGAGAGCTTCTTCGGCTTCGTCGATACCCAGTCCCCGCGCGAGTGGGAGGACGAAGAGGTCGCTCTGCTGCAGATCATCGTCGATTCCTTCGCGCGAGCCATCGAGCGACGCATCGCCGAGCGGGAGCGGGAGCGCATCTCCAGGGACCTCGAGGACTCCGCGGCCCGGGAGAAGGCCGCCAACCGCTACAAGAGCGAGTTCCTGGCCAACATGAGCCACGAGCTGCGTACCCCCATGAACGCCATCGTGGGCTACGCGGAGCTCCTGGGCCGGCCCAACGTGGACGGTGACAAGCAGCGCGTCTGGGTCGAGAACATCCGCAAGAGCACGGACTACCTGTTGAGCCTGATCAACGACGTGCTGGATCTCTCGAAGATCGAAGCCGGACAGATGACCATCGAGCGCGAGCGCTGCGAGCTGGCAGCCCTCGTGACCAGCGTCGAAGATCTCCTGCGGGGGTGGTCCCAGGAGAAGCTCCTGGACTTCCGCCTCGAGTACACGGGCCCCGTTCCCTCGGAGGTCGAGACCGATCCGGTGCGCTTCAAGCAGATCCTGATCAACCTGATCGGCAACGCGATCAAGTTCACCCACGAAGGCAGCGTCGTCGTGCGCATCGGGACCGAGGCCGCCGACGAAGGCGATGCGAGCGAGCTGGTGGTCTCCGTCATCGACACGGGGATCGGGATCGCGCCGGACGCGCTGGAAGACCTCTTCCGACCCTTCGCCCAGGTCCACAACCGACGCAACTCGCGCTTCGCCGGTACGGGGCTGGGGTTGGACATCTCCCGTCACCTGGCGCGTCTTCTGGGCGGCAAGATCGCGGTCAACAGCGAGGTCGGAGTCGGCAGCACCTTCACCTTCCGCATGGCCCTCAGCGCGACGCTCGAGGCGCCCATGGCCGTACCCGAGGTCAAGGAGTCGGCCGCGGAGCTCCCGGACGAGAAGGCGATTCCCTCCCTGCGTGGAGCCAAGCTCCTGGTCGTGGACGACAGCCTGGAGAACCGCGACGTGCTGCGCTTCCTGCTCGAAGAGTCGGGCTGCCAGCCGGAGTGCGCCGAGAACGGGGCGCTCGGGGTCAAGGCCGCCCTCCAGGCCCAGGGCGAGGGGCAACCCTTCGACGCGATCCTGATGGACATGAGCATGCCCGTGATGGACGGCTACGAGGCCGCCGCCGAGCTCGTGCGCAGCGGCTCGAAGGCGCCGATCATCGCCCTGACGGCTCTGGCCATGGCCGACGACAAGGCGCGCTGCCTCGAGGCCGGATGCGTGGACTACGTCACCAAGCCCATCGTGCCCCACGTGTTCTTCGAGACCCTGCGCAAGCACATCGAGATCGACGCCGCACCGGTCGACGTCCAGAAGAGCGAGCCCCAGGCCGAGACCTTGGAGCTGCTCTCGAACCCGCGCTTCGCCCCCCTGATCCGGCGCTACGTGGCCTCCTTTCCGGGCCTCGTGACCCGCCTGCGGGAAGCCCTCGGGGAGGGGCGGCTCGAGGAGGTGCGCATCCAGGTGCACCGCTTGCGGGGCACCGCGACGAACTACGGCTTCCCCGAGCTGTCCGATCTTGCCGGGCGCTCCGAGGACGCCATCCGCGAGGAGCGGCCGAGGTCCGAGATCGAAGGCGCGCTCCAGGGCCTCGTCCAGGAGCTCGAGGCCGTTTCGAAGCGAGAGCAGGCCTAGGGGTGCGATCAGGTAGGATGTTGTAATTCTGGAGGAGGGCCCGGGAAGGCCCCTGCGGCTCTTCCCCGAGGGCCCCTTCTGCTATCGTTGCCGGTTTACCTGTTCAAGTAAGGGGCTCAAACGGCCGACCGGCAAGGAGGGAAATCCCCTGCGCCCAGGAGCCGAGCCCCTCCGGGCAGCCCTCTCCCGGCGGCCAGGCCTTTCCCGCTCTTCTACCCTCCATGCAAGAACCCTCGAACAAGGCCCTCCGGCTGCTCCCCCCGATCGCCCTGGCGCTGATTCTCCCCGCGTGCATCGGCAGCCGGGTGATCTACCCGGTACTCCCCAATGCGGAGGAGCTGGCGCGCTTCGAGGCGGCGGGGCCCAATCCGCCGGCCCTGGACGTGGCTGAGCTCTCCCCGGTGCAGGTGGGTCAGAGCGTGTACACGACGGTCGTCGGTGACCTTCTCGAGTTCCAGATGCCCGCGGCTGCCGTGAGCGGCGCACAGGCTCAGGAAGCTGAGGAGCTGGTCACCGTCAAGGCGCGCGTGCGCGACGACGGCAGCGTGACCCTGCCGCTCATCGGTCAGGTCCAGGTGGCGGGCAAGGGCCTGACTACGATCGAGGAGGAGCTCATCGCAGCCTACAGCGAGGCTCTTATCTCGAACGAGCCGCCGAACGTCGTTGCCACGGTGCTCGAGTACAAGACCGTCAGCGTGGCGGTCCTGGGCGCGGTGGCTTCCCCCGGGATCCACAAGCTGCGGAGCGATCGTCAGTCGATCGTGGGCGCCCTCATGGAAGCCGGCGGCATTTCCGGTGACCAGGGCGCGAGTATGATTCGTGTCCTGAACGCTCAGGGTGAGGACGGGGCGAAGACCCTCGAGTTCCCCGTGCGGGGTGCGAACATCCCGACCTTCGACTACGCACTTCAAGGCGGCGAAACGGTCGTCGTCGACGCGCGCGAAGAGAAGCAGTTCACCGTCATCGGCCTCGTGCGCCGGCCCGGCGCCCAGGCCTACCCGCCCAGCCGCACCTACAACCTCATGCAGGCCATCGCCGTCGCCGGCGGGACCAACGACCAGGCCGCCCCGCGCTACGCCTCGATCTACCGGCGCGACGCCGCCGGGGACGTGGTGGGGGCCACCTTCCGCATCGACGGCACCTCCCTGACGGACGCCTCGAACATCCTGATCAAGCCCGGGGACGTGGTCGCCGTCGAGCACACCCAGGGCAGCTGGACGCGCATGTTCCTGTCCCAGGTGCTCGGATTCCGCGCTTCCGCCAACGCCACGACCACGAACTGACCTATAAAGGGAGATGCACCCCCAGGATCCACAGCACATGACCCACCAGGGCCGACCCTACCCGCCCGATTTCGGCGCGGACCAGGGCGGGAACTCCCGCCTTTTTCGCGCTCTGTGGCGTGGCAAGTGGTGGCTCTTGATCCTGCCCGTCCTGGGCGGGGTCCTGGGGGAGGCCTACCTGAAGGGCTGGGGGCCGTTCCCGGGCGTGACCCCCATCCTGCGGGCCACGGCCAAGGTCATCGTCGGCTACAAGGAGGTCAGCCTGACGGGCGGGGCCGGTGACGGGGGGCCCTCGACCAAGCCCAAGAACCAGCTCAATCAGCAGCGAGTCCTGATCAAGTCGGATCCGATCCTGAGGGCCATCGCGGATCGCCCGGAGATCCGCGAGCTGCGTCACTTCAAGGACATCGGCGACAAGCCGATCGTCCAGGAGGTCAACACGCGCCTGGGAGCCAGCGTCATTCCGAGCCAGGACATCCTGCAGATCCACTTCGACAGCCCGTACCGCAAGTCGGCTGAAAGGATGGCGGACATCGCCGTCGAGGAGTTCCTGGCCTACACCAAGGCGCGCAAGGTCGAGCAAATGCGGGAGCAGACCGAGCTCCTCCTGGCAGAGCGCCAGGCACGCTTCGACGAGCTCGCCGAGAAGAACCGCAAGATCCTGGATCTGAAGACGGAGAACGTCGCCCTGATTACCGGGAACGCCGGCAGTACCCTGGCGGCGGAGCGGCTCGCGGATCTCTACAACCAGCTCAGCGAAGCCAAGCAGCGGCAGGGCGAGACGCGCGCTTCCTACGACCGTTTGCTCGCGGCGAAAGAGGATCCCGATCTCTTCTACCTCGAGGGATCCAAACACCGGTCGGACGGTCAGATTCCGGGCAAGGAAGATCAGATCGCGGCCGCCAAGGCTCGGCGCATCGAGGTCGAGGGGGAGCTGCAGAGGATCCGCGAGACACGAAACCCGGACTTTCCCGCCGTCCAGGCCGAGATCCAGGACAAGCAATCGCTGATCGATTCGCTCAAGAAGACCGAGAGCGACATCATCCTCGACTACGCCGAGGTCAAGCTCAACGAGGCCAAGATCACCTGGGAGGAGGCTCGCCAGCGGGTCCTCTACTACGAGCAGGAACTCGACGACGTCACCAAGGAGGCCCTGGGAGTCGAGGAGTCGGCCCAGAAGCTCGCTGCCCTCCAGCGCGAGCAGGAGGTCATCAACAGCGAGATCGACCGCTTCCTCCAGCGCATCAACGAGCTCAACCTCGATGCCGAGGCCGGGGCCCTCAACCTGCACCGCATGGAGCCGGCGCGCATCCAGCGCGAGCCGGTCAAGCCGGACAAGAACCAGGTGCGCGGATCCGCCGCAGCCGCAGGTCTGGGGCTCGCCCTGGCGTTCGTCCTCCTGCGGGGCATGCGCGACAAGCGCATCCAGACCGTGGAGGAGGTGCCCGAGCTGCTCGGCGCCAGCGTCCTGGCCGTCTTCCCGCGCCTCTCCGGACGCAAGTCCCGCAGCGAGGTGGGGCGCGTGGTCGAGCGCGACCAGGGCTCCCTGGCGGCCGAGGCGGTGCGCAGCGTGCGCACGGCCACGACCTTCGGGCTGCCCGACAACGGCAACGGGGTCGCCCTCGTGACCTCGTCGGTGGCCGGCGAGGGCAAGTCCGTGACCGCCAGCAACCTGGCCATCGCCCTGGCCCAGGCCGGACGGCGCACGATCCTGGTGGACGCCGACCTGCGCTCCCCGGGACAGAACGAGATCTACGGCGTCTCCGGCAAGATCGGCATGGGGGACGTGCTCAACGGCGTGGCTCCCCTGCAGAAGGCCATCGCCCGGGGCGTGGTCCCCGGGCTGGATCTCCTGCCCGCGGGGGACGCGGCCGGCCGGGCCGCGGAGCTGATCGAGGGCAAGAGCTGCGCCATGCTCATCCGCAAGCTCAAGGAGCACTACGACTGCGTCGTGATCGACTCCTCCCCGGTGCTCGAGACCTCCGAGGCGCGCGTGCTGGCCTCCCTGGGGGACCTGACCATCTTCGTCCTGCGCCTGGACGTCTCCTCGGGCCCCGATGCGGTGCGCTCCCGGGACATCCTGCAGGGCGTCAACGCCCGCATCCTGGGGGTCGTCCTCAACGGCTCCAAGCCCAAGCGCGGGGCCAAGGCCTACGCCGAGGGCATCGCCTACGGCAGCTATTCCAGCCAGGCGGCCCGGGGATCGGCCGCAGGTTCCACCTCACGGGTGGCCTCGTCCGATAAGGGCATGGAAGCGTGGAGCTGACCTAGCTCACCGCGTTCCCCCTTCCCCGCGATGGAGAGCGTGCCCCAAGCCGGAGGTCCCCCCCTCCGAGAACCTTCCCCGCCCGAGGGCGAGGTCGACCTGCGGGGCAAGGTCGCCGGGGCCGCATCCTGGACCCTGGGCTCGATGGCCGCCATCAGCTTCCTGCGGCTCCTGAGCCAGACGCTGCTCTCCTACCTCCTGATCCGCGAGTACTTCGGCGTGATCGCCATCATGCGCGCCTTCCTCATGGCGCTGCAGCAGCTCTCGGACGTCGGGATCCGCGGATCGATCGTCTACCACGGTCGCGGTGAGGACCAGCGCTTCCTCAACACGGCCTGGACCCTGCAGGTCGTGCGCGGCGTGCTCATCTGGCTGGGGGCCTGTGCCCTGGCCTGGCCGGTGGCCGCGTTCTACTCCGAGAACGATCCTGCGGCTGGCGTGCTGCTCTACCTCTTGCCCGTGTCGGGCTTCGAGGCGGTCATCAACGGCTTCCACTCGGTGCGCATCTTCACCCAGGAGCGGCGCCTGAGCCTGAAGCTGCCCGTCATCCTCGACTGGACCAGCCTGGTGCTCTCGATCGGGGTCACCCTGGTCTGGGCCTACGTGGAGCCCGGCGTCTGGGCCCTGGCCGCAGGTCCCCTGGTGGGATGCGTGACCAAGCTCGTGCTCAGCCACGCTCTCCTGCCGGACAGGAACCTGCGCTTCGCCTGGGAGCGCTCGGCCGTCGGAGACCTGTTCTCCTTCGGGAAGTGGGTCTTCGTGGGCACGGTCACGGCTTTTCTGGCCCAGCAGTTCCACGTGCTCTACCTGGGGCGGGCCGCCTCCCTGGCCGTGGTCGGGGTGTACCAGCTGGCCTGGAACTTCGTGGTGCAGTCGAGCAAGCCCCTCACCATGCTCTCGAACCGGGTCATGATCCCGCTGTTCGCCCAGCACGGCCGCACGAGCCCCGAGGTCCTGTCCGCTTCCGTCCACCGCGGTCTCGATCGCTACCTGCCCGCGTGCGTGCTCGTGTGCACCTCGGCCGGGCTCCTGTGCCACGCCCTGTTCGGCTACCTGTACGAGGAGTCCTTCGCGGACGGCGGCAAGATGGGGGGGCTGTTGGCGGTGGTCGTTTGGTTCATGATCCTGCAGCATGCGCCCCGCAGCGCTCTGCTCTCCCGCGGCCATTCCCGGGACGTGTTCTTCCTCACCGCGACCAACGCCGTGGTCACCGTGGTCGGCTGCGTGGTCGGATTCCTGATCGGGCGCTTGACCGAGCTGCCCCTGGGGGGCGTGCGCGGCATGATGATCGGCAATGCCCTGGGCAACCTGGCGGGCTGCGTGGTCGGGGCCCGACGGTCCCGTGCCGTCGGTCTGGCCGTCGGCGGGGCGATGGTGCGCTACTCGGTGCTGTTCCTCGTGGCCTCCGCCGTCGGGCACGCCTTGATCCTGGGTCTGCCCCAGGCCATCGTCTGGCTGTCCGAGCCTGCCGCCAGCCTCGTGGCGACCGTCCTCGTGTCGATCCCGCTGTGGTTCGTGGTCTGGAAGCGCAGCCTGCGGGACTTCCTCGCGGAACGTCGCAGCGCCAAGGCCCAGGCCGCCGTCCAATGAGCCCCTCCGCCCCCGAGCCCTTCTTCCTGGTCGGGTCCGAGCGCTCGGGGACGACCCTCTTGCGCCTGATGCTGTCCCATCATCCGGACATCGAGTGCACCCCGGAGTTCGAGTTCCTGGTCGAGCCCCTGGCGGACGAGGGAGAGGGCTGGCCGTCGCTGGAGGGCTACTACGACTGGCTCTCCACGAACCGCATCTTCCTGCCCCACGAGCTGGAGATCGACCGCTCGCTCGACTACCCGGACCTGGCCAAGAGCTTCGTGGCCCAGTTCTGCGGGCGCTCGGCCAAGAAGATCTGGGGCGTGACCTGCCACAAGCACTTCGACCGCCTGCTGCGCATCTGGCCGCGGGCGCGCTTCGTGCACCTGGTCCGCGACGGCCGGGACGTGGCTCGCTCGTGCATCGGCATGGGGTGGGTCGGGAACGTCTGGTACGGCGCGGAGCGCTGGCTGGCCGCCGAGCGTACCTGGGATCGCCTGTGCGACGTCGTGGAGCCGGAGCGACGACTCGAGGTGCGCTACGAGGACCTGGTCGAGGCGCCCGAAGCGACCCTGGGCAAGATCGCCGAGTTCGTCGGCACGGGCTACGATCCGGACATGCTCGCCTACGCCGAGTCCAGCACCTACGGGCTGCCCGATTCGAGTCTCATCTACCAGTGGAAGCGCAAGCTCTCGCCCAAGGAGCTGGGCTGGCTCGAGTTCCGCATGGGCGAGCT
Organism: bacterium; assembly: GCA_030428965.1. Taxonomy (GTDB): domain Bacteria; phylum Planctomycetota; class UBA1135; order UBA1135; genus JAUIEE01. The sequence goes on from JAUIEE010000147.1 coordinate 7,871, forward strand.
CCTGCGCAGGCGCGGCTACGAGCCCAGCGGGGTCGAGCCGCTCGACCCCGGCCCTGTCGGCCGTTTGGCCGTCTACGCCGATCACCGTGCGCGCTTCTACCGCTTCCGCAGGAAGAAGTACGGCACCGGCCTGTTGGTCCAGCGCAAGCTGGCGGACAGCCTGGGGCTCGAGCGGATGAGAAGGCGCGTCGTGCTGGCGATGAACGAGATCGACAACCGCGGCATTCGGTAGTCGAGTGGGCCTCTTGCACCTCTTCTCCCTGCTGCTGGCCCTCCTGGTGCTCGTCCCCATCGGGGTCCTGTTCTTCGAGTGCATGGCGGCCGTGGCCTTCCGACAGCCCCGACGCCCGGACGTCTTGGGGGACCGCCGTCCTCGGCTGGCCGTGCTGGTGCCCGCCCACAACGAGGAAAGGCTCGTGGCCACGACCCTGGAGACGCTCCAGCCGGAGCTGGCCGAGGGCGACCGCATCCTGGTCGTGGCCCACAACTGCACGGACGGGACGGCCAGCGTGGCCCGGGAGGCCGGGGCCCTGGTGCACGAGGCGGCGGACGACGGCACCGGGGGCAAGCCGGACGCGGTGACCGCGGGGCTGGAAGCCCTGGACCAAGATCCACCGGAGATCGTGGCCATCATCGACGCGGACTGCACCGTGGAGCCGGGCTCTCTGGAGGCCCTGGCCCGGGCCGCGGCCCGCACGCAGGGGCCGGTGCAGGGGATCTACCTGTTCCGCGCGCCGGAGGGGTCCTCGGGGACGAACCCCGTCTCGAAGCTGGCGCTGACCGTCAAGAACTGGGTGAGGCCCCTGGGGCTGCATCACCTGGGACTGCCGTGTCTCTTGAACGGCAGCGGTTCGGCCTATCCCTTCGAGGTCCTGCGCAAGGCGCCCCACGGGAAGGGCAGCATCGCCGAGGACTACCAGCTCTCGATCGACCTGGCCCTGGTCGGACACCCCACCCGCTTCTGTCCAGGAGCGCGCATCCTGAGCGAGCTGCCGACCCAGGAGAGGACGGCCTACAAGCAGCGCAAGCGCTGGGAGCACGGGCACTTGCAGCTCTTCCTGCGCACGGCTCCCCGGCTCCTCCTGCGCGGCTTCTTCGGGGGCAACCTGCCCCTCTTCGTGCCGCCCCTGGCGTTCCTGGTGCTCTTCTGGCTGGTGGCCTTCCTGTTGGGCGGGTTGGTCTGGCTGGCCGGGGAGGGCTCGACCGCGGGCCTGTTCGTCCTGGCCGGAGGGGCACTCCTGTTCCTCTCGATCCTGGGGAGCTCCCTGCGCTTCCTGGGCCTGCGGGAGACCGCCTCCATCTTGTTCCGCGTGCCGCTTTACGTAGCTTGGAAGGTGCCCCTCTACCTGGCCTACCTGTTCAACCGGGAGAAGCGCTGGACCAAGACCTCCCGCGACGTCGACCCTGCACCGAGCGATGACACCTGACCCCGATGTCCGCCCCCTGCGGGCGCTTCTCCTGGACGACGACAAGTACGCCCTCGAGTTCCTGAAGACCGTGCTGGCCGAGCGCTACCCCGATCTCGAGATCGACACGCGTCTCGAGCCCGATCCCAGCGGGGACTACGACCTGTTCTTCCTGGACGACGACTTCGACGGAATTCGCCTGGCGGGCAAGCTGGCCCGCCGCATCCGTACCCGCAGGCCGGAGGCGGTCGTGCTGGCCTTCTCGGCTTCCCTGGACGAGGGCACCCTCAAGGAGCTCCTGGGGGCGGGCTGCAACGGGGTGTGCGACAAGAAGGTCCCCAGCGACATGCCGGCCATGCTGGAGGCCCTCGACCGCTGCCTGATCGAGCTGAATCGCAGCCGCATGCGTGCCAGCAGCACGTCGGGGTTCCTCCTGAACACGTTCCGCGACCTGTTCCGGGAATGGAACCGTCGCCTGGGGAGCCAGGAGTGAGAGGTCGCGCGTCCCGGGAGGTCCGGCCGTGAACCCCACTCCGACCTTCGTCGTCCACGCGGCGATGATCGGCTGGTTCCCGTTCTGCATCGGTCTGTTCGCCGTCTTCGGACCTCTGCGTGCGGTCGCGCTGGGCCTGATCATCGGTCTGTTCGCCCTGCCGAACGCGACCTACGAGTTCTCCGGGATCCCCGACTACGACAAGACCCTGGCCATCGGTTTCGGCGTTGCGGTCGCCGCCATGGTGATGGACTCGAAGCGCTTCGCCACCCTGCGCTTCTCCTGGATCGATCTCCCCGTGGTGCTGTTCTGCGTGGCTCCGTTCCTCTCGGCCATCAAGACGGGCTACGGCACATGGTGGGGACTGTCCGAGTCCTTCAGCGTCTTCATCCAGTGGGGCGTGCCCTGGTGGCTCGGGCGACTCTACGTCTCCTCGCCGGCGGCGATGAGGTACTTCGCGATCGTTCTGGTGGGGGCAGCGCTCGTGTACTTGCCCTTCTGCCTGTTCGAGATCCGCATGAGCCCGCGCTTGCACGAGATCGTCTACGGGATTCGGCTACGCAGCTTCAAGCACGCCGCGCGCAGCTTCGGCTGGCGCCCGAACGTCTTCATGGTGCACGGCCTGAAGGCGGCCATGGTGCTGTCCATGGCGGCCCTGACCGCCTACTGGCTGTGGGCTTCCCGGGCCGTCCGCCAGATCGCCGGCATTCCGATCGGGATCGCCGCGCTGTCCCTGGCTCTCCTGACCGCGGCGACCCAGTCCGCCAACGCCCTCTTGATGCTCCTGGTTGGGGGAGCCGTGCTCTTTGCGGCGAGTACCGCCCGCTGGCGCTTTCCGCTCCTGGTCCTGGCTCTCGTTCCGCCCGTCTACATCGGCCTGCGCTGGGGAGTGGAGTGGCGCGGGGAGGAGCTGGTGGAGCTGGCCAAGGCGGTCTTCGGGGAGCGCCGCTCCCTGTCCCTGGACTACCGCCTGGAGAACGAGGCCTTCCTGGCCGAGCGCTCGAAGCTGAGGCCCTGGTTGGGCTACAGCGCCATCGCGGACCTGACGGGGGGCAATGTCGACGAGAGCCAGGGCAAGGTGGTGACCGACAGCATGTGGCTGATCCTGGTGGCGACCTTCGGGCTCCTGGGGCTGGCCGGTGCCTTCGGGGTGCTGCTCCTGGCGCCCTTCCTGCAGTGGAAGCGCTGCCCGGTGGCCGCTTGGCGCCACCCGATGTTCGCTCCCATGGCGACCTTCTCGGTCATCGTGACCCTGCACGCGATCGACTGTCTCTTGAACGCCTATCCCAACGCGGTCTTCATCGCCATGGCGGGAGGCGTTGCCCAGGGGCTCGGCACCCGGCGAGGCCGTTCGGTGTGGGGGCTAATGTGAGGGGGAGCGACGGTCGATAGCCGTCTTGCGAGTCGCTCCCGGGCGCCCTAGGCTGACACGAACCATGAAGGACAATCTCTTCGCCAAGATCCTCCAGAACAAGATGATCTGGATCCCCGTGGTGCTGGCCGTCCTGCTCGTGGTCGCGCT
>JAUIEE010000607.1 GCA_030428965.1 bacterium
CTCCTGCGACGGATCGAAGAGCCGCGCCAGGCCCGCCAGGCAGGCTTGGCCGTAGCCGCGACGCGGCTCGTGGACGACCTCAGCGCCGGCTTCCCGCGCGAGCTCGGCCGTACGATCCTCGGAAGCGTTGTCCACGACGACCAGCCGGTCAACGCTTCCCCGGGGGATCTCGGCCAGGACCTGGGGTAGGGCCCGCTCTTCGTTGTAGGCGGGAATGACCAGGCCGACGCGGGGCAGGTTAGGAGAGGCGGAGGTCGTCACGGGGTTCCCTGCGTGGCCTCCACGGGACTCGGGAGCGACGATCCCCCTTCTCCTGCGCGCATCCAGGCCGCCGTCTCCGCCAGGACTTCCGGGAAGGGTCGTGGGGTCCATCCGAGCTCCTCGCGGGCGCGGGTCGCGTCGAAACGAAAGTGCGCCCCGAGCAGCCGCAGGGACTGGGGCGTCACGATCTCCGCCGGTCGCACGCGATCCGCCAGGCCCACCGCTCCGACGACCAGACTCCAGAGGACCGAAGGAAGGCGCCAGCGGGGCGCGGAACAACCCAGGGCCCGGGCGGCCTGGGCGCACAGCTCGGCCACGGTCCAGTTCGACTCGCTGAGGAGGTAGCGCCGGCCCGGACGCCCGCGCTCGAGGGCCAGCACCGTTCCCAGGGCCGCGTCTTCCAGGCCGACGACCCCCAGGGAGCCGGGGGGAGCGAAGGGTCCCATCTCACCCCGGGCAAAGCGACGCAGGAACTCGGTCGTGTTCGATCGTCGCGGTGAGGGACCGAAGATCGCGCCGGGAGAGGCCACCACGACCTGGAGCTGCCCCTTCACCGCCAGGGCGAAGTCCTCGGCCGCGCGCTTGGTCGTCACGTAGTGCGAGCGCAGGGAGGCCCCGTTGAAGGGGGCTCTTTCGTCGAGCTCGTGACGATCGTCCGCGGCGTGGCCGACGGCAACGACCGAGCTCACCAGCAGCACGCGCCCGATGCCGGCCGTCTGGGCAGCGTCGAGCACGCGCCGGGTGCCCTCCACGTTGACGCGCCGGGCCTGCTCGGCATCCCGGGTCCGGTAGCTGATCAAGGCCCCGGCGTGCAGCACGCTCGCCGGCAGGTCGAGATCGTAGGCCCGACGGGCCACCGCCTCGGCGGCGCGCTCCAATCCAGCGGGCTCCTCGAGATCGGCTTCGCACCACGTCACGTCGCAGCCGTCGAGGTGCGAACGGTCCGCTCCCGGTCGAACGATCGCGTGCACTTCGTGCCCACGCTCGATCAGGATCGGCACCAGGGCCGAGCCCAGATAGCCGGTGCCCCCCGTGAGCAGGACGATCTGTTCCTCTCTCATGGCGTCGGGTGCACGGGCAGGCACACCGTGGCCACGGTACCGCGCCCCTCGGGCGCCGATTCGAGGGCGATCGTGCCCCCCATTTCCTCGACCACACGCTTGGAAATGGCCAACCCGAGGCCGGTCCCTTCGCTCTTGGTGGTGAAGTAGGGCTCGAACAGGTGATCGCGGGCGTCCTCGGGAATGCCGACCCCCGTATCCCAGAAGCGGATGCGCACCTCATCTCCGAGGGTCTCGGAATCGACCCGGAGCTGCCCCCCCTCGGGCATCGCCTGCAGGGCATTGGAGACCAGGTTCACGAAGACGCGACGCAGCTTCCCGAGGTCCGCCATGACGACGCCGCCGGCACCTTCGCCCATCCCGACATGGTGCAGGGCATCCGCACCCGCCTGACGCGAGACCTGGATAAAGCGAACCCCAACAACCAGAAGGCGACGCTGCGCCTCCTCCGCCTGAAATCGATGGGAGAACTCCGCGCGTTGACCGACTCCCAATTCTTCTCGCGCTTTCTCGCCTCCCGCTACGGGCAAGCCATTTCGTTCATCGGCGACCCGAAGCTCAAGACCACCGTCGAGGTCATCGAGGTGAAGTGCGAGGAGGGCACCCACGTTTGTCGCGTCCTCCTGAAGCTCGCCATGAACGACAAGAGCGGCCAACGCGTGGACCAACCCACCGTCATCGTGGCCGAGCGCGTCGACGGCCG
>JAUIEE010000148.1 GCA_030428965.1 bacterium
AGGGGCCTCCGGCATCCGTTCGACCATGCGTGGCGGCTTCCACAGCCACCGCATTCACCTCGACGTCCCGGGAAAGACCATTCGGCTGGACGAAGGCCCTCTGGTCGAGTTCGACGGGACCGAGTCGGATGCCTCCATCGAGAACGAGGACGGCGAGTTCGTCTACCTCAACCTGACCGACCTGCAGCCCGAATTCGTCGGAGACATCCCCGTGGGGACCTTCGGCCAGGTTCGCACGATCTACTTCGATTCGTTCCTCGTGCAGTAGAGACCAGCCCGTTGTCCCCGAACGTCACCCCCGAAGAAGCGCAGGCCATCCAGGAGTCCCTGGGGGACGCCGCACGGCCCCAACGAGAGGTCGTCGAGCGCGACTTCTCCCAGCCGCGCCGCCTCAGCGCGGGCCAGAGCGTGAAGATCCGCGGCCTCCTGGGGAGTGTGCTTCCGGACCTCGAACAACAGATCAAGAGCGTGCTGGGAAGCGGCTCCGCCCTCGGCCTGGGCCGAGTCGCGGAATCGGCGACGGACGACGTGACGCACGGGATCGAAGCTCCGCTCTGTGTGCTCCGCTTCATGGTGCGGGGTGCGCCGGGGTGGCTCGTATGGGACAGCGCGGCCGCCGTGGCCGCAGCCGAGAAGATCCTGGGTTCGACTCCGGGTGAAGCCGAGCCGCGCGTCTTGACCCAGGTCGAAGGCCAGGTGCTCGGTTCGTTCCTGGTTGGTCTGCTCGAAGTGCTGCTCGCCAAGTTCGGCCTGCAGGCCACCGATCCCCGCCTCGTTCAAGACAAGGAAACGGTGGGCAGCTGGAAGGACGGCGGCGACCAGGCCGATTCCCACCGAATCACCGTCGAGCTGCCGCTGGAGACCCCCGCGGGAGGCAGCACGATCGAGTTCGTCCTCCCCGGTTTCCCCGGCTGCCTTCCGTCGACGCGGGCGGACGAAGCGCAGGAACCGGATCGGATCGGCGGAGAGATGGCGGGAGTCGAGATCGAGCTACGGGCCGTGCTCGGACAGGGAGAGGTAGCTCTCGCCCAGCTGCTCGCCTTGGAGCCGGGCGACGTGGTCCCCCTGAACCAGCGGGTCGGCGACTCCCTCGTCGTGCTCGCGGAAGACAAGTTCATCGCCAACGCAGAGCTGGGAGTCCATCACGGGCGTGTGGCGGTTCGACTGAGAACGCCTGAAGCGGAGATCGAGTCATGAGCGATAGTCAGGAACAAGAAGTCCAGGACGACCTCGAGCAAGCCATCGACGAGGCCACCGAAGCCGTGGCCGTTCAGTCCAAGGAACTGGAAGAGCTGGCGGCCGGCGCTGCCGGTGGCGAAGGCATGGGTCTCGATCACCTGCTGGACGTCCCCGTGCAGGTCACCGTGGAGGTGGGACGGACCCGCATGCAGCTCGGCGGCCTGGTCCGCATGGGCCCCGGCTCCCTGATCGACCTGGATCGGCAGGCCCACGAACCGGCCGACATTCTGGTCAACGGCAAGATCGTTGCCCGAGGGGAGATCGTCACCATCGATGATCACTACGGGATCCGCGTCTCGGAAGTGCTCTCCTAGGAGCTCAAAGACCGAAGCCGATCTTCTGGTCCCAGGAGACCTTGCCGGCGAAGCGTTCGGGGGAGAAGAATTCCTCGTCGAACGCGCTGACCGTCTCCTCGAACAGCATCTGGGACAGCCCGTCGCCCACCGACGGCGCCAGCTTGAAGCCGTGTCCCGAGAAACCGGTCGCCACGAAGAGCCCCTCGATCGAGGGAATCGGCCCCAAGATGGGCTGGGAATCGGGGGTCAGGGTGTACCAGCCCGCCAGGGAACCGGCGTCGGACTGTCCGTCGTAGTCCGGCAGCCGCCTGCACAGCACCTCTCGGGCCCAGGACTTGGTGGACTCGCTGACCTTTTCCTCGAAAGGCTCGGGCTGCTCCAGCTGCTCGTCGCCTGCGTAGTCGGTTCGACCCACGCGCACGCGCTTGGTGGAAGGCTCGCAACAGCAGTAGAAGCCGTTCTCGATGTCCACGATGGCCGGATGCAGGCCAGTGTGATCCAGGGCGGCCGGCTCGCCCGTGGTGGTCTTCTCGAAGGGGTCCTCGGAGATATCGAAGCCCACGGCCCCGGTCTCTTCCTCTTCGCTCTCCTGGACCTCCGATCCCTTCAGGGCCAGGAAGTGATTCTCCGGCCGCAGGATGCGTAGGGGCAGCTCGATCCCGGCCAGCTTCAGGACCTGTCGGCTCCAGGGACCGGCCACCACGACGACCTTGTCGGCGCTGCAGGTCCCCTCGGTCGTCTCGACCCCCCTGACACGACCGCCGTCGAGGATCAGGCGGGTCACCTCCACACCGAGGCGGGTCACCGCTCCGTAGGCCCGAGCGAGAGAGGTGAACGACTCCAGCGCCGCGCTGGGGTCGACGAAGCCACCCCCCGGTTCCCAGGCGCCCACCGAGCCCGCCTGGAACTGGGCGCCCGGGACGAGCTTGCGCATCTCCACCTCGCTGACCAGGTCGGTCTCGATCCCGATCTCCTGGAGCATCGCCACGTTGGTCTCGATGCGCTTTCTCCACTCGGCCTGATCCGGGCCGGCCAGGGTCAGGACCCCGGTGCGGCGGAACCCGACCGAGCGCCCCGCCCGGGCCTCGAAGGCGGCGTACTCCCTCAGGGAGTCGCGGGCCATGGCGGCCACCTCGCGGTCCGAATAGTGCTGGCGCAGGATGGCGCCGGAGCGCCCGGAAGAGCCGGCACCGATCGAGCGGCGCTCGAAGAGCACCACCGGCTCGGACAGGGGGTCGGTCTTCTGGGCCGCGTGCATGGCGATCGAGGTGCCCATGACGCCTCCGCCGACAATCACGATCTTGGCTTTCATACGCGGGGTCCTAAAGGGCTCGTAAGCTACCATAAGCCGCCTGAGCCACGATGATTGCTCCCAGGAAGACCCGCCCGATTCGCGTCCGCGACCTCACCATCGGCGGCGACGCTCCGATCGCCGTCCAGAGCATGGCCGCCACCCAGACGCGGGACATTCCGCGCACCTTGAACCAGGTGCGCATCCTGGAACGGGCCGGCGCGGACATCGTCCGCGTGGCCGTCGATAGCCGCGCCGACGTCGAGGCGCTGCGCGAGATTCGAGCTCAGACCAGCGCGCGCCTGTCGGTCGATCTCCAGGAGAACTACCGGCTGGCCGAAGAGGTGGCCCCGTTCGTGGACAAGATTCGCTACAACCCCGGCCATCTGCATCACCACGAGAAGAACAAGTCGGTCGAAGACAAGGTCGCCTACCTGGTGGGCATCTGCCAGGAGCATGGCCTCGCCATGCGCATCGGGGTGAACGCCGGCTCCATCGCTCCCGCCTACAAGGAACGCTTCGGGGAGGACGACGTCGGCGCGATCGTCCGCTCCGCGGTCGACCACTGCGACCTGGTCGAAGCCCGCGGCTTCACGAACTACCTGGTCTCGATCAAGGACTCCGACCCGCGGCTCGTGATCGAGGCCAACCGGCGCTTCGCCCAGCAACGCCCAGAGGTGCCGCTCCACCTGGGCGTCACCGAGGCGGGCATGCCCCCCGAGGGCATCATCAAGACCCGCATCGCCTTCGAGCAGCTCGTGTCCCGCGGCATCGGAGACACCATCCGCGTTTCCCTGACCCTGCCCTTCGACGACAAGGGTGAGGAGATCACCGTGGGGCGAGCGATTCTCGCGGACATCGAGGCCGGCCGCTTCCGTTCGGTGCCCCCCAACTTCTACGACGGGCTGAACATCATCGCCTGTCCGTCGTGCTCCAGGGTCGAGAACGATCGCTTCGTCGATCTGGCCCAGGACGTCAAGCAGATGACGCGCTATGCCGCCGAGCACGACCTGACCATCGCCGTCATGGGCTGTCGCGTCAACGGCCCCGGCGAGACCGACGACGCCGACCTGGGGCTCTGGTGCGGCCCGAAACACGTCAACCTCAAGCGTGGAGAGGAGGAGGTCGGCGCCTTCGGCTACGACGAGATCCTGCCGCGCCTGAAGGCCGAGCTGGATCGGCTCATCGAGCGGCGGTCGATCGACGCCAGGTCCTGACCCCCAGGTACCAGAGGGTCGCCCCGAGGGCCGCACGCAGGACGCCCCCCGGCAGGCTCTCGTGCACGGCGACCTTGACCTGGTTGTAGCTGCGCCGCTGGGCGAAGACCTTGGGCCCGGTGCCCGGACCGTTGGCCGTTTCGAGCACGTGGAACACGCCCCAGAGAACGCCGATCACGCCCAGGGCGATCAACACCACCGCCCACTTCTGGGTGCGACTCCAGCCGACGGAGGCGCGGGGCTCAGGCAGAGGCATCCCGCGCGCGTCCCTTGTTGGGCGCATGGGGGTTGGGCGCATGGGGGTTGGGCGCATGGGGGTTGGGCGCATGGGGGTTCGACGCGTGGGGCACGATCTCTTCCTCGGGGCGCGGCAGGCTGCGCAGTCGGCGCGCAGTCCCGTCGATCTCGCTCGGGGGACGCAGCTCCTTGGCGGAACGAGCGCCGCCATCCTCGAACCTGCGCAGCGTCGGAACGAGACGGGCATCCACCGAGGACACGAAGCGGTTGTAGGCCTCCTGGGCTCCCCGCAGGGAGTCTCCGACCTGAGCCGCGTGGTCGAGCACGATGGCGGCGCGCTCGTGCAGCTCACGGCCCAGGCTGAACAGCTCCGTAGCGCTGTCGGAGAGACTGCGCTCTCGCCAGCCGACGTGGACGGCGCGCAAGAGCCCGATCAAGGTCGAGGGACTGGCGATGATCACGTTGCGCTCCGCCGCCAGCTCGAGCAGCTTGGGACGCTCGCGCAGCGCGGCGTCGACCAGCTGATCGCCGGGGATGAACATGACGACGAACTCGGGCGAGTGCTCGAAGTGCGACCAGTACTCCTTCTTCGACAGTCGCTGAACCTGGACCGTCACGTTCTCGGCGTAGCGCGCCAGGGCCGCCGCTTGCTGCTCGGGGGTCTTGGCCTCGAGGGCGTCGATGTAGCCGTCGATGCTGGTCTTGGCGTCGACGGCGATCAGGCGATCGTTGGGAAGGCGCACCACGAGGTCGGGCTTCTGCAGCTTGCCTCCGGTGTCGCGCAGGTTCTCCTGGGTCGTGAAGTCGCAGTACTCCCGCAGGCCAGCCAGCTCGACCACGCGCTCGAGCTGGATCTCTCCGTAGCGGCCGCGCACGTTCGGCTTGCGCAGGGCCTGCACGAGGCGACCGGTCTCCTCGCGCAACTGACGGTTGGAGCGGTGCATCGCATCGACCTGCTCGCGCAGCCCTTCGTGCCCCTTGCCCACGCGCTGCATCTCCTCCTGGGTCTTCTGGAGCACGTCCCGGATCGGCTGGACGAGCTCGTCCATGGCTCGACGACGCTGATCGATCTCGGCGAAGGTGCGGGTCTCACGTGACGCCAGGGCCTCGTTGGCCAGCCTCAGGAACTCCGCGTTCGATGCGCGCAGGGTCTCGCTGGCCAGGGACTCGAAGGTGTGGCGCGTCTCCTCCCGATCGCTCAGTCGGGCCCGCGCGACGTCTCGCTCCGCCATCAGGCGGTAGCGCTCCCGGAAGAGCCAGGCGCAGACGGCGGCGAGCAGGGCGGCGACCAGCGCCAGGGACAAGGTGAGGGGATCCATCGGTGATGGTCCTACCTTAGGTTCCGTGGATCAGATTTCCACGGCCCCGGGACCTACCAGGCCGGGGAGCTCGACAGCCAGGCGGAGGCGGACTCGTTGTCGACCGCTCCCGAGAAGTAGTAGCCCTGCCCGTGCTGGCACTTGAGATCCCGCAGCATGCGCAGCTGGGCCTCGGTCTCCACCCCCTCGGCCACGACGTCGAGGCCGAGGTTGTGGGCCAGGGTCGTGATCGTGCTCACGATCTCGGCCTTCTCCTCCTCGAACTCCATGCGGTTGACGAAGGAGCGATCGATCTTGAGGGTGTCGAGCGGGAAGCTCGCCAGGTTGGCCAGGGACGAGTAGCCCGTCCCGAAGTCGTCGATCATCAGGCGCACGCCGATCTCGCGCAGCTCCTTCAGGAGGCGCGCGTTCTCCCGCGTGCGCGCCATCACGACGCTCTCGGTCATCTCCAGCTTGAGCGCCCGGGAGTCGATGCCCGTCGCCTCGATCGTCTCGGCCACCTGGTCCACCAGCCCCGGGTCCTCGAATTGACGGGAGGAGAGGTTGACCGCCATCGAAAGGCTGCGGCTCTGGGGATAGCGATCCTGCCAGTCGGCCAGCTGTTCGCAGGCTTGCTGCAGGACCCAGCGTCCCAGGGGAACGATCAGGCCGTTCTCCTCGGCGATGGGGATGAACTGGTCGGGGGGCACCAGGCCACGCTCGGGGTGCTGCCAGCGAATGAGCGCCTCGAAGGAGCTCAGACGCCCGCTCTCGAACGAGATGATCGGCTGGTAGTGCAAGAGCAGCTCGTCCCGTTCCAGCGCGTGACGCAGGTCCGCTTCGAGCTCGAGCCGGGACTTGGCGTGGGCGTTCATCTCGGGATCGAAGAGCTCGTGCTGCATCGTCCCACGGTCCTTGGCGCGGTGCATGGCCGTGATGGCGTCGCCCAGCAGAACCTCGGCCCGCGGGGTCACCACGCTCTTGTTGGAGAGCGCGATCCCCATGCTGGCCGACGGGACGACCTCGTGGCCCCGGATGTCCATCGGCGCCCGCAGGACCCGGGCGATGGCCTCGGCATGCCGCCCGGCCTCGCGTCCGTTGCGCACGCCATCGACCAGGAACCCGAACTTGTCCCCGCCCAGGCGGGCCAGGGTGTCCCCGGGCCGCAGGAGCAGCGAGAGCCGCTCGGCCACCTCCACCAGGAAGGCGTCCCCGGCGTGCACACCGAGGCTGTCGTTCACGGTCCTGAAGCGATCCAGGTCCAGGTAGGTCACCGCCAGGGACACGTCGCGCTGTCGGCGGGCCCGGGACAGGGACTGTTCGAGTCGATCCAGGAAGAGGGCCCGGTTGGGAAGTCCCGTCAGCGGGTCGTGAAAGGCCTCGTGCAGCACCTCGTTCTCCGAGGACTTCTGCTCGGTGATGTCCGTGAGCGAACCGCCGAGGACGTGGCCCCGCTTCACGGCCCGGCAGACCACCCAGCGCCAGGACCCGTCGGCGTGCAGCAGGCGGAACTCCTGGTCCACCACCGAGGAAAGCCCGTCCAGGTGCATCTCGAGCGCTCGCTTGAGGATCTCGAGCTCGCTCGGATGGACCCGACGAAACCACTCCTCGATCCCGCCGCCGAGACGATCCGGGTCGGCTCCGACGATCTCGGACCAGCGTGGCGAGAAATGGACCTGACCGGTCTCCAGGTTCCAGTCCCACAGCCCGTCCCGGCTCCCCTCCCACAGGGCACCCAGCCGCTGGACGGGATCCGCCAGGGAGTCGAACGCTGTCGTCGTGTTTCGCGCCTCGCGATGGTCCATGGATCGGTATTCTACGGGCCCCCCAGAACCAGGACGGACATGAGAGAACCCCGGGACGACGACTCCAGAACACGCTTCCTGGCCGCTTGTAGGAAACAGCCCTACCGCGGCACGGTCCCGGCCTGGGTCATGCGCCAAGCGGGACGCTATCTGCCGGAATACCAGGCTCTGCGCAAGGGACGATCCTTCCTGGAGACCGTGCGCGACCCCGCCCTCGCGGCCGAGATCACCTGCCAGCCCCTGCGGCGATTCGACATGGACGCCGCCGTCGTTTTTAGCGACATCCTAATTCCGCCCGCAGCCATGGGCATTTCGGTCGAATTCGTGGAGGGACACGGCCCACGCCTGAACCCGCAGGTCCGGGACGCCAGGTCCATCGCGGCCCTGTCGGACTTCGATCCGGAGACCGACACGGCTTTTCTGGCCGAAACCCTGGGTCGCGTCCGGCAGGAGATCGGACCGAACAAGGCCTTGATCGGCTTCTGCGGCGCCCCGTTCACCACGGCCAGCTACCTGATCGAGGGGGGCTCCAGCCGCAACTTCGAGCACTCCAAGGCCATGATCTACGGGGATCCGACCCTGTTCGCGGCCCTGTGCGAGCGCCTGGTCGACAACCTGATCCCCTACGTCAAGATGCAGGTCGCCGCCGGGGCGGACGTGATCCAGGTCTTCGACAGCTGGGGTGGAGCCCTGGATGCGCGCACCTGGCGCGAGGCGGTCCTGCCCGCAACCGCCAGGCTGGTTCGCGCCACCCAGGAAACGGGCGTCCCGGTCATCCTCTACGTCAACGGAGCTTCCCATCTCCTGGAAGTGATGGCCGACAGCGGAGCCGACGTGCTCGGAATCGACCATCGCGTTCCACCGGCCGAGGCCATCGCGCGCGTGGGTGGACGTGTGGCCCTCCAGGGCAACCTGGATCCCTGCGTCCTGTTCGCCCCCCAGGCGGTCGCTCGAGCGGCCGCCGGCGTGCTCGAGGCCTTCGCCCCGCAGGAGGGCTACATCTTCAACCTGGGCACCGGCATCCTGCCCAAGACCCCCATCGAGAGCATGGAGATCCTCTTCGAGACCCTGCGCTCGAGGGCGGAAAGCCCCGCATGACGAGCTGGCTCCTGGCCCTCGGCCTGGGGATCTCCACGCTCCAGGCGGAGACCCCCGAGTCCCTGGCCCTCTTGGACGTGAGCGTGATCCCGATGGATCGCGAACGAGTCCTGGAGCACCAGACGTTGCTGATCCAGGGCAGCCGGATCCGCTACATCGGCCCCGAGGCGGGCGTGCGCCTGACGCCCGAGACCCTCCGGATCGACGGGCGCGGCCAGTTCGTCATCCCGGGCTTGTTCGACATGCACGCGCACCTGCTCTCGGACGACCGCATCGCCGATGAGCATGGCGCCGACGAGCTTCTCGTCATGGTCACCCGTGGGGTCACCTCGGCGCGGCTGATGATCGGCAGGCCCCAGCACCTGGAGCTGCGACGCGAAATCGCCGCGGGCGCCCTGCTGGGCCCGAACCTCACCGTGGCCAGCCCGCAGCTCGCCGGTCGCTCCTTCGGACGCCTCTTCAACGGTCGGGCGGTCACGGATGCAGACCAGGCCAAGCAAGCGGTGCGCGAGTTCGCCTCGATGGGCTACGACGCGGTCAAGCTGACCTTCTGGATCACGCCGGAGGTCTACGACGCGGTCCAGCGCACCGCGCAGCTCTTGGGCCTACCGGTCGTGGGCCACGTGGGCCCCCAAGTCGGGCTCGAGCGGGCCCTCGAAGCCGGACAGCAGATCGAGCATCTGGACCAGGCGCTCGAGCTGCTCTTGCCGGAGGACCTGCGGGACGAGGGCCTGTCCGGCATCGGCATCTGGCAGCGAGAACACTGGGAGCACATCGGCAGCTACGACGCCGAGGGCATCGAACCTCTGGCCGAGCGCATCGCCGCCGCGGGAGTCTGGAGCACGCCCACCAACGCCTTCCTCGTCTCTTCGTTCGGCCGCCAGCGTTCCGAGGCCGAGATCGACGCCAGCCCCGACGCGGCCTTCGTCTCCCCCAGCGTGCGCACGGACCTGCTGTCGAACCGTGAGCGCTTCTGGTCGGCGCCTCCCCCCGCGCAGGCTCGGGCCAGGTTCGTCGCCCTTCGCCACGACCTGATCGCTGCCCTCGACCAGGCGGGCGCCAGGCTCATGGCGGGCTCCGACTGCCCCGAATGGATGCTCTTATGGGGCTTCTCGCTCCACCGTGAGCTCGAGAGCCTGGTCGAGGCCGGGCTGTCCCCCTATCGCGCCCTCGAGAGCGCCACCCGCAACCCGGCCGAGTACCTGGGAGAGCTCGATGAGGTCGGTACGGTGGAGCGCGGCAAGCGTGCCGACCTCGTTCTCCTCGGCTCGAATCCGCTGGAGAACATCGCCAACACGCGCGACATCCAGGGCGTGTGCCTGGGCGGCCGCTGGCTGTCCGCCGACGAGCTCTCGGAGCTCACCGAAGGCGCTCGCCAGCGACTCTCCGCAGCGCCGCTGAGGGAGAACTGATGTCCCGGGTGCTGGTCGTCGGCGGCGGATTCGCCGGCCTGGCGTGCGCCTTCCGACTCCGTCGGGCCGGCAGGGACGTCCAGCTCTTCGAAGCCCGCGAAGAGGTCGGCGGGGTCGTCGGGACCCACGCGCTCGAGGGTTTCCGCTTCGAGGACGGCCCCAACACGGTGCCCTCCACGGCGGGCACCTTCCTCGCCCTGTGCGACGAGCTGCGCCTGCGGGATCGCCTGCTCGGATCGACGGAACAGTCCCAGGAGCGCTACCTCTGGTTCCAGGGGCGACTGCAACCTCTGCCGCGTAAGCCGTCGTCTTTCCTCAAGACGCCCCTGCTCTCGTGGAAGAGCAAGCTGTGGATCCTCAGCGAACCTCTGAGACCCGGTCGTCCGAGCACACGAGGAACCGAGCCCAGCTTCGAAGCGCTGCTCCAGAAGCGCCTCGGGCGCGAAGCCACCCGCAGGCTCGCCGGAGCCTTCGTGCGTGGAGTGTACGGAGGCGAGATCGCCCAGCTCGGAGCCCGCAGCGCGTTCCCGCGACTGTGGCGCATGCTCGAGCAGCATGGCAGCCTCCTGCGCGGCCTGAAGCACGCGCGACGCTCCTCCGCGAAGCGCGCCAGGGAAGTCGGGCTGGAGCCCGGATCCCTGGTCTCGTTCCCCAGCGGCCTGCGGGAGCTGAGCGACGCCCTGCGAACGCACCTGGGGGCCAGCGTTCGGACGGCCAGCGAGGTACGCGCCGTCCACGCACACCCGCACGGCTTTCGCCTGGAGCTGAGCGGCGGGCGCAGCAGCGAGGGAGCCCAGGTCGTGCTGGCCACACCTGCCCGCCAGACACGACGGCTGCTGAAGCAGATGGAGCCCGACTTCTCCCTCGAAAGCCTGGCGGACATCCCGCACGCATCCATCGCCGTGGTGCACGTCGGCTTCGCCCCGGGTGCGATCGGTGAGCCGCCGCGGGGCTTCGGCTTCCTGGTTCCGCCCGAGGCTCCCGAAGGCGCGCCGCGCACCCTGGGCATGCTCTTCAGCTCCCAGCTGTTTCCGCGCCGAGCTCCGACGGGGGCGTTCGCGATCACCGCGATGTACCGGCAGGACGACTCCTTTCCCACGGACGACGACCGGGCCGTCGACCTGGCCCGGGCGGACCTGGCCCTTGCCCTGGGCCGACCCGAGGTCCCCGCCCCCAAGGTCTCGCGCGTCGTTCGCTGGGGGGAGATCCTGCCCCAGTACGGCGTGGGGCACCGGGAGAGGGTCCTGGAACTCCAGGAGCAGGTCGCGAAGTCCTTTCCTGGACTTTTCTTGGCCGGGACCTACACAGGAGGGGTCTCGGTGGACGACGTGCTTTCCAGGGGAACCCAGG
>JAUIEE010000149.1 GCA_030428965.1 bacterium
CGAGGAAGTGGAACTCCCGCCCTCGGCACTGCACCTCGAGATAACGGAGAACGCCTTGCTCGAGCACGAGGCCGAAACCCTGCGCGAGCTCTCGGCCCTGCAGAAGGTCGGCGTGAAATTGCACCTCGACGATTTCGGCACCGGCTATTCCTCGCTGAGCTACCTCAACCTGTTCGCCTACGACACGGCCACAGGTGAGACGACGCAGATCACTGACTTCCGCCAGGCGGACGTGCGCTTTCCCTCCATGGGGCCCGAGGACATCGTCTTCGAAGCCGAGGGCACGCTCTACCGGTACGAGTTCTCCAGCGGGAATCGCGTTCCGGTTCAGGTCCTGATTCCCGGGGAGCGTCCGGAGCTCCGTGCCCAGACCCACGACGTCCAGGGCCTGCTGCGGGCGGCCCATCCCAGCCCCAGTGGGGTTCGCGCCGTGGTCGAGGCCCGGGGCGAGATCTTCAGCGTTCCCGTGGAGGAAGGCATCACTCGCAACCTGACGCGCACCGACGGAGTCGCGGAACGCGCGCCGGTCTGGAGCCCCGACGGCAAGTGGCTGGCCTACTTCTCCGATCGTTCGGGGGAGTACGAGCTCACCCTGCGGCGCTCGGACGGCAAGGAGTTCGACGGTGCGGACGAACACGGAGAGCGCCAGCTGACCTCGATCGGGGCGGGCTGGAAGTCCAATCCCCGCTGGTCGCCGGACTCCGAGAAGATCGTGTTCGCGACCAACGACGGCGGCCTGCACGTGGTCACGGTGGAGGACGCCAGCCTGAAGACGGTCGGAACCAACCCCGGAGGCGAGCCGATCGCCGCGGACTGGTCGCCGGACTCCAACTGGCTCACCTGGAGCCACCGTCATTCGAGCTCGCACCTCAGCGCGATCTACCTGTACGACCTCTTGTCTTCCGAGCTGCACGAGGTGACCTCGGGGATGTTCCAGGACTCGAACCCGGTCTTCGACCGTGGGGGCGACTGGCTGTACTTCACCTCCTCCCGTTCCTTCCAGCCCATCTACGAGGACCTGGGAACGACCTGGATCTACGCCAACTCCGGCAAGCTGATGGCGGTCCCCCTGCGCGACGACGTGGAGGACCCGTGGGCCCCGGAGAACACCGAGGAGGAGTTCGAGGACGACGAGGGCGAGGAAGACGCAGCTGTCGAGGATGAGGCCGAAACCGAGGAGGCTTCGGACGAGGGGGAGGCGGCCGAGTCCGGCGAGGACGAGGAGACCGCGGACGAGGCCGAGGAGGGCGAGGAAGAGGAACCCCTCGAGATCCAGATCGAGGGCTTCGAGTCGCGAGCCATTCTCCTGCCCGTGGACGCGGGCCAGGTCGGCAACCTCGAGGGGGCGGAGGGCAAGCTGATCTTCCAACGCTCACCGCGCACCGGGGAGTCCGGTGGGGACGCCTCGCTGCACTACTACGACATGGAGGAGAAGGAAGAGAAGACCCTCCTCTCGAGCGGTTATGGCGGGGGCTACTGGCTGAACGCCAAGGGCGACAAACTGCTCGTGTTCGGCGGAGGCAGCTTCTCGGTCGTGGATTTCGCTCCCTCCCAATCCTTCGAGGCGGTGGACCTTTCCGGCCTCACCATGACGATCGATCCGCGCGACGAGTGGCGTCAGCTGCTCAAGGACGTGCATCGCATCTACCGCGACTTCTTCTACGAGGAAGGCCTGCACGGGGTGGATTGGGACGGGGTCTACGCCCGCTTCGATCGGGCCCTCGACCACGCCACCTCGCGCGCCGACGTGCACAACTTCATCGGGGAGATGATCTCCGAGCTCAACGTGGGCCACGCCTACAACAGCGCTCCTCCGGGCATGTCCGGCGCCGGCCCCGCTCGGCCCGTCGGACTCCTGGGCTGTGAGTGGGTCCTGGAGAACGGTGCCTACCGCATCCAGCGTGTTCTCGGGGAGTCAGCCGGCTACGACGCCGACGTGCGCTCTCCGCTGGCGCGCCAGGGCGTAGACGTCTCCGTCGGCGACTACCTGCTCGAGGTGAACGGACAGCCGGTCGATACGAGCCGGGCGGTCTACGCCGCCTTCACGGGGACGGCCGGCAAGCCCACGGAGATCACCGTCAACGCACAGCCGACCCTGGACGGAGAGGAGCGGCGCGTGCTGGTCGAGCCTCTGGGCGGAGAGGGGTCCTTGCGCTACCGCGACTGGGTGGCGCGCAACCGTCGCCACGTCGAGGAGACGAGCGGCGGTCGCATCGGGTACATCCACGTGCCGGATACCGGCCGCAACGGACAGAACGAGCTCTTCCGTCAGTTCCTGGGCCAGATGCACAAGGATGCCCTCCTGATCGACGAGCGCTGGAACGGTGGGGGACAGATCCCGACCCGCTTCATCGAGCTCTTGAACCGCCCGCTGCGCAACCACTGGGCGATTCGGCACGGAGAGGACTGGGACTGGCCGCCGGTCGGACACCAGGGACCCAAGGCGATGCTGATCAACGGCTCGGCAGGTTCCGGAGGCGACTGCTTCCCGTACTACTTCCGCCAGTCGGGCCTGGGCAAGCTGATCGGGCGTCGCACCTGGGGCGGCCTGGTCGGGATCTCCGGCAATCCGGGGCTCATCGACGGGGCCAACCCCACCGTCCCGCGCTTTGCCTTCTACGAGCTGGACGGGACCTGGGGCGTCGAGGGCTACGGCGTGGCGCCCGACATCGAGGTTCTCGACGATCCTGCCCTGATGGTCGACGGGACCGATCCCCAGCTCGACGCTGGAATCGCGCACCTGCTCGAGGAGCTGGAGACGTACGCCTTCCCACAGAAGCGCCGTCCCTCCAACCCCGACCGCAGCGGCGCGGGGATTCCGGCCGCCGACTACTAGGGCAGGGTTCGGACCGGGGTCTTCGCGCGACCCGGGGCGGTCACTACAATTTCGCGCCCGGTTCGGGGGGCTTCCCCAACACTTCGGGGAGCCCTCCGTAGGGTCCTCTCCGTACCCCGCGCCAACCCCCATGTCCGCCATGACCACCGCCGAACCTGCCCCCGCCGAGCTCGGGGACCGCATCGCCCAAGAGAGCCAGTGGGTCGAGGAGCTCAAGGGAGCTTGCCACGAGATCATCGTCGGCCAGGACGAGCTGCTCCACGGCCTCCTGGTCGCCCTCCTCACCGGCGGCCACGTCCTGCTCGAAGGCCTGCCCGGTCTGGCCAAGTCCCTGGCCGTTTCCACCCTGGCCGGCAGCGTGCGGGGTGATTTCGCCCGGGTGCAGTTCACGCCCGATCTCCTGCCCTCCGACCTGGTGGGCACGGAGATCTACCTCGCCAAGGAGGGCAAGTTCACCGTCCGCAAGGGGCCGATCTTCGCTCACTTCGTCCTGGCCGACGAGATCAACCGCGCTCCGGCCAAGGTGCAATCGGCCCTGCTGGAGGCCATGCAGGAGCGGCAGGTGTCGATCGGTGGCGAGACGTTTGCCCTGCCCAAGCCGTTCCTCGTGCTCGCGACCCAGAACCCGATCGAGCAGGAGGGCACCTACCGCTTGCCCGAGGCCCAGGTCGACCGCTTCTTCCTCAAGCTCCTGGTGGACTATCCCAGCGAGGACGAAGAGCTGGCGGTCATGGAGCGCATGGCGACGACCCGGGAGGCGCCCCGCGTGCGCAGCATCATCGACCTCGAGACGATCGTGCGTGCGCGCGGCCTCGTGGACCAGGTGCACATGGACGCTCGTCTCGCACGCTACATCGTGCGGCTCGTCAAGGCGACGCGCACGCCGGCGGAGTTCGGGTTGCCGGAGCTGGCCGATCAGATCCAGTTCGGCGCGAGTCCGCGGGCTTCGATCGTGCTCTCCCTGTGTGCCCGGGCCAACGCCTTCCTGGAACACCGGGGCTACGTGACCCCGGGGGACATCAAGCGCATGGCCCCCGACGTGCTGCGGCACCGCATCGCGGCCAGCTACGAGGCCGAGGCCGAAGGTCGTACGACGGACGATCTGATCGCGCGAGTCCTGGAGACCCTACCTGTTCCCTGAGCGTGGCGCAGCGAGAGGACAAGCGCGGCGAAGCCCTGCTGGCCCCAGACCTGATGGCGCGGGTGCGCCAGATTCAGATTCGCACCCAGGGGCTCGTCTCCAGCGCGTTGCAGGGGGCCTATCGCTCGAACTTCCGGGGTACCGGAATCGAGTTCGAGGAGGTCCGTCCCTACATGCCGGGGGACGAGGTGCGCTCGATCGACTGGAACGTGACGGCCCGTACCGGCGAACCGCACATCAAGACCTACGTCGAGGAGCGGCAGCTGATCCTCCAGCTCCTGGTGGATACGAGTCGTTCCATGGACTTCGGAAGCCGTGAGCGCACCAAGCGGGAGGCCGCCGCCGAGGTGTGCGCTCTGCTCTCCTTCGTCGCGGCCTCCCAGGAAGACCAGGTGGGGCTGGGGCTGTTTGCCGACGAGCCCGGTCTGCACCTGGATCCGGACAAGGGTCAAAGGCACGTGCTGCGCGTCGTGCGCGAGGTCGTCGCGGCCCGTCCGAGCGGCGTCGGCAGCTGCCTCTCCAAGGTCCTCGAGCACCAGCACCGTCACCTGAAGCGACGTTCCCTGGTGCTCGTGATCTCGGACTTCCTGGGACTGGAGCAAGACCCCTGGGCCGACGTGCTGGGACGCCTGGCCCGCCGGCACGACGTCCTGTGCGTGCGCGTCTTCGATCCCTTCGAGGAGCAGCTTCCCCGGGCCGGCCTGATCGACTTCGAGGAGATCGAGAGCGGTCGGCGCATCGAGATCGACACCCGCTCCGAGCGCGTTCGGCGCGATTGGGCCCAGCGTGCCCAGGAGCGCCGTAGGCGCCTCGTCGAGGCGACGCGCCGTGCTCGGGTCGACTTGATCGAGGTCTCCACCTGCGAGGACGTGGCCGACCCCATCGTGCGCTGCTTCAAGCGCAGGGCCCTGCGTGGAGGACGAGGGGCGTGATCGTTCTCTGGGTGAGCTGTTTCTTGCTGAGCGCCTCCGAGGTGAGCCTCGAGACGAGCACGGTGGAGGTCGGAGAGCCCACGGCGCTCGTCCTGGAGATCGAAGAGCCGCTGCGGCTGAGCGCCGCGGACCAGGCTTCCTTCGGGCCGGAGTCGTCCTGGATCGTGTTCGACGTCGAGGAGACCTTCCTGCGCCCAACGGGCCCGGCCAAGCGTGTTCGCATCGAGTTCGCCTCGACCTCCCCGGGGGAGAGGGAGGTTCCCCTCGAGTGGCTTCTCTCCACAGCCGGTCTGGCTGCACGGGACCTGCCGCAGTCGCCGGTGCTGACGGTCGTGGGGCTTCTCGAAGAAGGGGAAGACGAGGCGCGCCCCCTGCACGGTTTCCCCGCGGGCTTCTCGGACGCAGCCGGCGAGGAGACGGGCGCCGCGCGCTGGCCCTGGGCGCTCGCGATTGTGATCCTCCTTTCGGCCGGGTTCTGGTGGCTGTGGCGCCGCCGTGCCCGCGGGGTCGAGGAGACCTACAAGCCCGCTCCCAGGGAGAGCCTGACGCGGCTGCAGGCGCAGCCGGTCGAGGACCTGGAAGCGGAACGGCTGCGGCACTTCGAGCTCTCGCGACTCGTGCGCGAGGCCACCGATGCCAGCCTCGGAACCGATCGCTCCGGGCTGACGGACGAGGAGTGGCTGTCCACGCTGGAGACCGGCCACCAGCTGGGGGTGAACGAGCACGCCGAGCTGTCCCGCCTGCTCGAGCGCTGTGCCGCGGTGAAGTACGCCGGAAAGAAGCCTACCGCCTGGGCGACCGAAGAGGTCTTCGCCCAGGCCGACAAGCTCCTCCTGCGGGCCGAGGCCGACGGGAGGTCGAACCCATGATGGCCCTGATCGCCTCGGCCGAGACCCAGAGCGCGGCCCAGAGTGCCTGGAGGGTGTGGGGCAGCTTCGCCCTGGCCGACCCTCAGTTCCTGGCTCTCTTGCCCCTCGGGCTCCTGCTCCTGTTCTACGGGCGTTCCCGTCGCGGGCGCGCCCCGGGGCGGGTCTCGCTGGCCGTGACCCCATCGGCGCGCAGTCTTCGGCAAAGGCTCCTGTGGCTGCCCACCGCGCTGCAGCTGTTGGCTCTGTGCGGCATCGTCATCGCGCTGGCCAGGCCCCTGCGCGCCAACGTTCAGAGCGACGTGACTTCCGAAGGCGTGGACATCGCGCTGGTGGTCGATCGCTCGAGCTCGATGCGCTTCGACGACCTCGAGGCAGGCCGCAATCGCCTCGACGTGGTCAAGGACGTCGTGGGGGAGTTCGCCGAGCGCCGCATGAACGATCGCGAGGGAGCCGCGGACAGCGTCTCCCTGATCGCCTTCGCTCGCTACCCCAACCTCCTGTGCCCCTTCACCCTGGACTCGGGGGCGCTGCTCGGCTTTCTGGACGAGCTGTCCATCGTGGAGCGCCGCGAGGAGGACGGCACGGCGATCGGGGTGGCCCTGGCCAAGGCCGTTTCCATCCTGCGCGAGAGTGAAGCGAAGTCCCGCATCGCGATCCTGTTGACCGACGGGGAGAACAACGTGCAGGACATCCTGCCGCTCTCGGCCGCCGAGCTCGCGGCCGAGGAAGGGGTGCGCGTCTACACGATCTACGCGGCGCGCTACGTCTACGTCCACGATCCCTTCCGGGGCTACCAGCCGCGCGAGGGTTCGGCCGACACGAGCGAGCTCGAGGCCATTGCCGAGCTGACCCAGGGACGCTTCTATCGCGCGACCGACAGCGACTCCCTGGCCGAGATCTATGGCGAGATCGAGGCCCTGGAACGCACGCCCCGAACGGAGCGTCGCTACGAAGAGACCTTCGATCTCTACGCTCTGTTCCTCTTGCCGGCGCTGGCCTGCTACCTCTCGAGCTGGCTTTCGAGCGCGACCTGGGCCAGGAGGCTGCCATGATGGGCTTCGATCTCCTGCGCCCCGAGCTCCTGTGGCTGCCGCCCCTCGCGCTCTTGCTCCTGGCCGTGGGCTGGTGGGGGTGGCGCAAGCGGGGCCGGGAGCTCTCCCTCCTGGTGGGGGAGCGCCAGCTCGCTCGCTTCGTCCGCGGCCACTCCCGCGGTCGCTCCCTCATGCGCGTCTTCCTGGCGACCGGGGCGTTCGGGATGACCGCCCTGGCGGCCCTGGGACCCGTGCGCGGCTACACCGAACAGGAAGTCGCGCGCCAGGGCCTCGACCTGGTCGTCTGCATCGACACCTCCCGCAGCATGCTGGCCGAGGACCTGCGTCCCAGTCGCCTGGAGCGCGCCAAGCGCGAAGTCTTGGGCCTCCTGGACCGACTGCGCAACGATCGCTGCGCGCTGATCGCTTTCTCGGGCGACGCACGCGACGTGGCTCCCCTGACCCATGATCGCCGCACCCTGGCCTCCCTGCTCAAGTACGTCAGCCCCGAGGACAACCGGCGCGGCGGAACCGACCTGGCCGCAGCGATCGACCGAGCCCTCGAGCTGTTCGATGGGCGCACGGGTGCCCACGAGGCGATCTGCCTCTTGACCGACGGTGAGGATCTCGAGGGACGCACCAGCGAAGTCGTGGCGCGTGCCAGGGAGCGCGGCATTCGCATCTTCGTGGTCGGCATCGGCACGGAGGGGGGCGGCAAGATCCCGATCGCGACGGCCGGCGGCGGTCAGGCCTTCCTCCTGGGGCCGGATGGCAACGAGGTGGTCTCACGTCTCGATACCCAGAGCCTGGCTCGCATCGCCGAATCCACCGGCGGTGACTTCCTGTCGGCCGAACGTTCGCCGACTCCCCTCGAGGATCTCTACGAGCATCGCATCGCGCGTCTGGAAGGACGCGAGCTCGAGTCGGGGTTGCGTCGGGTCCCCCACGATCGATTCCAGTGGCCCCTGTTCCTCGCCCTGGCCTGCATGCTGGGCGAGGGAGGCCTGCGTGAACGGAGACGAGCTCCGAAGGAACCACGATGAAGTCCGTCCTTTGCTGGTTGCCGCTGTTCGCTGGTCTGGTCTCCGTCCAGGGCCCTGCCCCGTCGGCTCCCGAGGTCGATGGGCCCGGCGCGCTGGCGCGGCTCATGGCCCTGGAGGCGGCCGGCGATCGCGCGGCCGGGCTCGCCCTGGTGGACGCCCTCTTGGCCGAGGGCCGACAGGACGAGCGCCTGGAGGCCAAGCTGCACTACGCCCACGGTCTCTTCCTGGCTCCGGACGAGGAGGTCGAGCGCGCACGGTCGGCCAGCGAGGCCTTCTCCCAGGCTCGGGCCCTGGCGGGACCCGGGGACCTGCGCCTGGCCTCGGGCTACAACGGCGGCACCAACCTGCTGCACCTGGCCGAGCGCAAGTTCGCGCAGCTGAAAGAGCCGCAGGCGGCCGCTCCGCCGATGCCCGCTGCACCGGGCGTCCCCGGCCAGGCTGCCCAGGATCCCCCGCCCAACCCGCTCGAGGAGGCCCGAGACCTGTACCTGGAGGCCCACGGCAGGCTGGTCGAGCGCTTGCGTTCGGATTGGAGGGACGTGGATACCCGGGCCAACCTCGAACTCATCCAGCGCCGGCTCGACGAGCTGCAGCAGATGGAAGAGGAGCAGAGCCAGGAGCAACAGCAGGAAGAGGGCGATCCGGGCGAGGACGGCGAAGAGGGGGATGAGTCCCAGGATTCCGAAGGCGACTCGGAGTCCGAGCCATCCCAGGACGGAGAGTCCGAGGACGAGGGCGAGCCCAACGAAGGCGAGAACGAACAGGAGGGCGAGCCCGAGGAACAGGGCGAACAGGAAGGCGAGGCCGACTCCGAAACGGAGTCGGTGCCCAGGCCCGAGGGCGAGGCCCCCGAGGAACAGGCCGCCCAGGGCGGCCAGCCCACGGAGCGTCACCTGACCCGGGAGGAGGCCATGCGCCTGTTCGACAAGCTGGAGGAGATCGATCAGAAGGGGCAGCTCTTGCAGCAGCTCTTGAAGCAGGCCCGCCGGGTCAAGGTGGAGAAGGACTGGTGAAAGCGCTGCTTCGAAGGACTCTCTTGCGTGGGGGCATCGCTGCCCTGATCCTGCTCGCCGGCTGGGGGCCAGGGCTCGCTGCCGCGCTCCGTCAGGACGAGGGGCCCAGGGTCGCGGCCCAGTTGAGCGCCGGCGTGGTGCGCCTGGGGGACCAGGTGCAGCTGCTCATCGTGGCCGAGAACGCCGAAGCGGCCCGGGTCGTCGCGGTCCCCGAGGTCGAGGGGCTCGAGCTCCGGGGGCCGGGGGCTCCTTCCAGCGAGACCCAGATGTACTCCCTCAACGGTCGCATGCGCAGCTGGCGCCGGCTGCGCTGGAGCGTGGGGATTCGCGCCACGGCCCCGGGGGAGTACGAGATCCCGCCGATCGAGATGGAGGTGGACGGGGAGCGCGTGCGGACGCGGCCCCTGACCCTGACGGTGGTGCGCGATCTGAGCGGAGCCGACCTGGGCTTCCTGTCCGTGCGCGCCGTTCCCGAACGGGTGGTCGAGGGGCAGCCCTTCACCCTGGTGCTCGACTTCGGGTGGGACGCCAACGGTCGCTTCAACTTCGCCAACCTGATCTTGCCCTGGTGGGGAGAGCTCCCCGGGGCGATCGAGCTCGAAGATCCGGGCATCGCACCGGGAGCCACGAAGGTGGAAGGGGTGACGGTCAACGATCAGAGGCAGGTCGTCGTGGAGGATCTGGGGGCGACGCCCGATCGCCCGGGCTTCCGCCACCTGCGCTTGCGCAAGAACTTCCTGCCGTCCCGGGCCGGACAGCTCGAGATCTCGACCGGGTTCCTCGAGTTCGGCCGACTCTCCGATCGGCGCACGATCTTTTCGAGCGGGCGCGACAAGGAGAAGAGCTACTTCGTCGATTCCCCGAGCTTCTCGATCGACGTCGTGCCCTTGCCGACCGAGGGCCAGCCCCTGGACTACACCGGAGCGGTCGGTTCCATCTTCGCCACGGCCAGCGTGGATGCGCGCGACGTCCTGGTGGGAGACTCCCTGAAGTTGACCGTGGACTGGAAAGGGGAAGGCAACCTCGAATTCTTCGAGGTGCCCGACCTCAGCCGCATCGATGCCTTCTCGGGCTTCCGCGTCTACGGCAAGACGGAAGAGAAGGCCTTCGATCGCCGGCGCGTGATCTACGACCTGACGCCCCTTTCGGATCAGGTAGATCGGATCCCCGCCGTTCCCCTCCAGGTCTTCGATCCGGACGACGGTGCCTACGGAACCGTTCGGTCGGAGGTCATTCCGATCCGGGTCCGGCCGGTCGAAGGGGCCGTACGACTGGAGAGCAACGCGGAGGGGCCGCGACCGTCCCGGGACATCCGGGACATCGACTCCGCTCCGATCGGCTCCGGCTCCGGGGGGACGACGAGCGTTCTCGGCGATCGTTCCCTGGCCACGCTGTGGGTCGCTCTGGGCGTGGGCTGGTTCGTCCTGCGGGGCGTGGTACGTCGCGGTCGGGGAGACCCCGCGGCACCGATGGAGCGGCGGCGTCGCAAGGCCCGCCGCAGGCTGGACCGCGATCTCTCCCGTTCCAGCGATCCGAAGGAGGAGCTGGACGCCTTCACCTCGTTCCTGGCGGCTCGTCGTCGGGAACGGAAGGAGGCCTGGGTGGGACGCACCCTGTCGCCCGAGACCACGACGGAGAGCCCCGAGGAATTGCGGGCGGCCACCGAGCTCCTGGCGCGCCTCGAGGGTGCGGTGTACGGGACGGAAGAGGTCGCCGTCGAGCGCACCGAGATCCTGGAGGTCGCGGACCGTCTCGTGAAGGGAGGCTTTTGATCATGCTCAGCCTGTTCTTGGCCCTCTGTGCTGCGACCCCCGCCTTCGAGGCTCTGCCGGAGGACGGTTCGGCGGGCATCCAGGCCTACCGCCAGGGGGCCTATGCGCGGGCGAGCGCCCACTGGCGACAGCTGGTGGACGAGTCCCTCGCGGACGAGGACCGGGCCCGCCTGCTCTACAACCTGGGCAACGCCGCCTGGCGCCAGGGAGAGCCGCTGCAAGCGGTGGCCTGGTACACCTCGAGCCTGAGGGTCGGGCCGCGTTCGGAAGACACCTGGGCCAACCTCGAGTTCGCCCGCAGCGAGCTGGGGCTCGAACCCTTCGACCGGGGCGACCTGCGCTCGACCCTGCGTCGCCTCGTGTCTTCCCTGCGTCCTCCCGAGGCCCGCAATCTCCTCCTGGGGGCCCTGGTCCTCTGGGGGATCTGCCTCCTGTTCGAGGCGACGCGCGGGGGGCGCTTCTGGCGCGCAGCCTGCATCGCAACGCTGGCACTGGTTTTTCTGGCGGCCGTCCCACGGCTCTACCAGCTGGCCACCGCCTCGGAGCGGCCCGCCATGATCGTGGCTTCCCCGGCCG
>JAUIEE010000150.1 GCA_030428965.1 bacterium
CAGGCTCAGCGCTACGAGAAGAAGGACCACGAGGTGATCCTCATCGGCCACCCCGGCCACCCTGAGATCGAGGGCACCCGCGGACGGGTGCAGCGCGACGTGCACGTGCTCTCCACGGTTGAGGAGGTGGCTGCCCTCGAGGTGCGCGACCCCGAGCGCCTGGCCTACGTGACCCAGACCACCCTGAGCGTCGACGACACGCGCGACGTGATCGGGGCTCTCAAGGCGCGCTTCCCCTCGATCCGAGGCCCCGAGCTCGAGGACATCTGCTACGCCACCCAGAACCGCCAGAACGCGGTCAAGTCCATGCTCGAGGACATCAACCTCTTGCTCGTGGTGGGGTCCGAGAACAGCTCGAACTCCAACCGCCTGCGCGAGCTGGGCGAGCGCAACGGCGTGGACTCCTACCTGATCGACGACGAGCACAGCCTCGATCCCGCCTGGATCCACGACGGCGTGCGCGTCGGCATCACCGCCGGCGCCTCGGCCCCCGAGTCCCTCGTGACCCGCGTCCTCGACCGCCTGCGCGAGCTCGGCATCGAGAGCGTGAGCGAGATCGACGGCGAACCCGAGACGATCACCTTCAGCCTGCCTCAGGAGCTGCGGCCGGGGCGGACGGTGGTGCCGTAGGGGTCGCTGCGGCAGGACGGGCGCGTTCGGCGCGCCAGAACGACGCTAGCGGGTAGCGCCCTCTCCCGCGGGCCGTGCGTTCGCGGGGGAGCGTTCGGGCACGAACTGGTCCACGTGGCGCGAGGGGCCCAGGCCGAAGATCGGGGCGCCGCCGGGGATCAGGATGCGGTTGCCGAGGGTTACGGCCTGGGTGCCGTGGCGCGGGATGGGCATCGGGTCCTGGGTCTCCCAGGTGTTCGTCGTGGCGTCGTAGACCTCGACCTCGTCGTGCAGGTCCGGCAGCTCACCGCCGGCGACGTAGATCTTGTTGCCCACGGCAGCCGTGACGGTGGCGCTGCGGGGGGTCGGCATGGGGGCCATGGAGGCCCACTGGCCGGTGGCCGGATCGAAGCGTTCGTTGGCGGCGCGGTTGTTGCCCCACACGCGGCCGCCGAGCACGTAGATGAAGTCGCCGACCAGGACGGCGCTGACGTGATCACGGGGCGTGAACATGTCCAGGCCCTGGGTCCACTGGTCCGCCTGAATGTCGTAGATGAAGGTCGAGCGCTGGGGGTTGTCGTAGTCGTCGACGCCGCCGAAGACGTAGAGCTTGCCCTGGTAGGCGACCATGGCGTGGCCGGCGCGCTTCTGGGGCATCAGCTGACCCTGGGACCAGGCGTCGTTCAGGGTGTCGTAGATGAAGGTGCGGCGACGGGCGTCGTGAAAGCCGGTCCATCCGCCGACGACGTAGAGGTTCGTCTCCCAGGCCGCGGCCGGTACGTGGTGCAGACGCAGGGGGGCGCTCGTGACGAAGCTCCACTGGTCGCGCTGGATGTCGTACACCTCGACCAGGCGCGTGGCGCGGAAGGTGTCCGGGGCGGTGAGGCCGCCGACGACGTAGACGAAGTCTCCGATGCGCGCCGTTCCGCTCTCCATGCGCTGCACGCGGATGGGAGCCAGAGGTTGCCAGCTGTGGTTGACGCCGTCGGTGGAAACTTCGGGGGCCTGGCCTTGCAGAGCGAAGAGAGCGAGGAGCGCGCTGATCATGGTCGTACGGATGGAGCCGGAGAGGAGTGGCCCTCCAGGGTACGCGCTGGGGCCGAGTTTCGAAGCCCCCGAATCGAGGGGGCGTGCGAGGGGCCCTGGAAGTGCGGCGGCTTGGGCTATTTGCCCTAAAGCGGCTCGACCTCGACCAGAGGATCGCCCTCGAGCACCTCGTCCCCGTCCCCGGCCACGAGACGCACGACCCGCGCCTTGTTGGGCAGCGGACCGCCCGAGGCGTAGTGCAGGTGCGTGAAGGTCTTCATGACCTCGATCAGGCCGACCGCGGTCCCTTCGCCCAGGAGGTCGCCCTCCTTCACGATCGGAGGTTCGCCGGGGGCCGGGCGGTGCCAGAAGCGACCGGAGTGGGGCGCGCGCACGGCCAGCACGGAAGACTTGCCGCCGCCGGGGAGCACCGGCGCGAGCTCGTCCTGCATGACGGCCGTCGTCAGGGGCTCGAGCTCGTAGAGCAGGGTGCCGTAGCCCACGGGCGCGCGCAGGCGAACGGGGGGCGTGGAGACCACGCGGCCGATGACGCCCTCGGGCACGACCAGCTGGTAGGTCGTTCCCAGGGAGTCGAGCACGCCGGCACCCATGCCCGTGGTGAGCACGCGACCGGTCTCGACGGCCAGGGTGAACAGCCCGACGCCCGGGGAGGAGAGCTGGGTCTTGCCGTCGACCTCTTCGAGCAGAAGTTCCATGCGTCGCAGCATCGCTAGCCCCTCTCCTGACTCAAGGCCTGAATGTCGTGCAGGGACCAGATGCGCGGGTTCTTGACCCGGCGATGGCCGACGGATTGGTAGGCGGACTCGGCCAGGATCTCGAGCCAGGCGCGCAGCTCGCCGAAGGAGACGATCTCGTCGGTGTCCATCTGGGCGGCGGCCTTGTAGGGATCCATGTCGCCCTCGATGCGAGACTCGACCTCGCGCATGCCCGCTTCGATCTCGGCGCGCTCCGCCGGGTCCTGGGTCTCGATCTGGAAGTCGTCGTCGAGCTTGGTGTTGTAGGCGGCGATGGCCAGGGTGCGTCCCTCCATCACCGACAGACGCGTGATCGGCGTCGAGAGCTGGACCACCGGCTCGTAGGGCATGCCCGCCATGGCGTAGTAGCCCGCGCCCGAGGCCTTGCGCAGGAGCACGGTGAACATGGGGACTTCGTTCGTGCTGTTCGTGTAGATCAGGCTCGAGCCGTAGCCGAGCAGCCCCAGGCGCTCGGCCTCGACGCCGATGTCGAAGCCGGAGATGTCCTGCAGCCACACGAGCGGTATGCCGTCCGCGTTGCAGGCTCGGGAGAACGAAGCCACCTTGGCGATGCCGTCGCGGTAGAGGATGCCCGCGGGCTTCTTGGCGCCGCGCTGGTCGGGATCGTCCATGAGCCCCTGACGGTTCAGGACGAAGCCCATGTAGAGGCCCTGGATCCGTCCCACGCCGACCATCATCTCGCGCCCACGGTCGGGCAGGATCTCCCAGAACAGGCTCTCGTCCACCAGGCGCGCCAGGACCTCCTCGGCGTCGTAGGCCATGCGGTGGTCGGAGGGCAACAGCGCCGCGAGCTCGGAGGCGGCGAAGTGCGGCGGTGAGGGCTCGGCGCCGAAGCGATAGAAGCTCGTGCCGCTCCCGGGGAGCTTCTTCATCTCGGCCCGGATCAGCGTCAGGGCCGACTCGTCGTCGGGTACGCGCACGTCCGCGCACCCGGACTGGGCCACGTGCACCTCCGGACCGCCGATGTCGAGGCTCGAGAGGTGCAGGCTCTTGGCGCCTTTGATCAGGGCCGCTCCGGCGATGACCATGTAGGCCTGCTCGGTCATGAACACGCGGTCGGAGATGATCGGCATGTAGCCGCCGCCGGCGATGCAGTCGCCGAAGACCCCGGCGATCTGGGGGATGCCCTCGGCCGACAGCTCGCTGTTCTTCTTGAAAATGTGGCCCGCACCGGTGCGACCGGGAAACGAGTTGGACTGCTCGGGCAGGTACAGCCCCGAGCAATCCACGAGGTAGATCACCGGCAGGCGCAGGCGCAAGGCCATCTCCTGGGCGCGCTGGATCTTCTCGGGGGTCTGCGGCCACCAGGAGCCGGAGGCGACCGTGTTGTCGTTGGCGATCACCATGGCCCAGCTGCCTTCGACCCGGGCGAACACGGTCACCACCCCCGCGGCCGGGCTCTCGGCCTTGCCGAACTTGCGTCCCCAGTTGACGAACGTGCCGACCTCGTAGAGCTCGGTGTCGTCGTCGCGCAGGGCCTCCAGTCGTTCGCGCGTGGTGAGCTTGCCCTTGGCGTGCACGCGCTCGACGTACTTGTCGCCCCAGCCCTTTTGAACCTGTTGGCGACGCTCGGTCAGGACGCCGTCGCGCTCGAGGCGCGCCTGCAGCGTGCGCTCCATCTCCTTGGCATCGAGCAGGCTGTCGAGGGGCCGGCCGATCGGAATCAGGGGGACTTTTGCCATGTCAGTTCGCCTTGCCCGTCCACCCGGGGATGCTGCGCGTGTCGTAGTCGCCGCGCTGGAATTCTTCGCTCTCGAGCACGGCCAGGTGCAACGGGATGGTCGTGTGAACGCCCTCGACCTTCGCATTCGAGAGGGCCGAGCGCAGGGTCTCGATGGCGGCCGGTCGCGTGGGGGCGTAGGCGATCACCTTGGCGAGCAGCGAGTCGTAGTGGGGCGTCACCTCGTCCCCCGCGCGCAGGTGGGTGTCCACCCGCAGCTGGCCGGGGCCGTCCGAGGCCTCGAACGCGAACGCCTTCAGGCGCCCGGGCGAGGGCCGGAAGTCCTGGGTGGGGTCCTCCGCGTTGATGCGGCACTCGATGGCCGAGCCCTCGAAGCGCACGTCCGCCTGGTCCAGCCCCAGGGGCCGGTTGGCCGCGATCTCGATCTGCTTCTTGGCGATGTCGATGCCGGTGACGAGCTCGGTGACCGGGTGCTCGACCTGCAGGCGCGTGTTCATCTCCATGAAGTAGAGCTTGCCGTCGTCGTCCCGCAGGAACTCGATCGTTCCGGCGCTGGTGTAGCCGATCGCGAGGGAAGCCTCGATGGCCCGCTCTCCGATCGCCTCCCGTTCCTCGGCGGAGAGCACCGGGCTGGGGCTCTCCTCGATCAGCTTCTGGTGTTTGCGCTGGATGGAGCACTCGCGCTCGCCCAGGTGCACGCCCTTGCCGTAGGAGTCGCACAGGACCTGGACCTCGATGTGCCGCCCACCGGTCAGGTAGCGCTCGAGGTAGATCGCGCCGGAGCCGAAGGCCGACTCGGCCTCGGCCCGGGCGGAGCCGAAGGCCTCGCGCAGCTCCGCCTCGCTGTGGCACAGGCGCATGCCCCGTCCGCCGCCGCCGTAGTCGGCCTTGAGCAGGACCGGGTAGCCGATCTCGTTGCCGCAGGCGGCCGCGGCTTCCACGTTGGGCAGCGGTCCGTCGGAGCCGGGCAGGACGTCGAGCCCGGCCCGGTCCATCGCGCGCTTGGCCGAGGACTTGACGCCCATGGTGCGCATGGCCGCGGCGCTGGGCCCACAGAAGGCGATGCCGTGCTGGCGAACGAGACTCGCGAAGCGCTGGTTCTCGGACAGGAAGCCCCAGCCCGGGTGAATGGCGCTCGAGTGGGTCTGGCGCGCCGCCTGGACGATGGCCGTGGCGTTGAGGTAGCTCTGGGAGGCGGCCGGAGGTCCGATGGCGACCACCTCGTCCATGGCTTCGACCCAGCTGGCGTCGAGGTCCGCCTTCGAGGCGATTCCGATGGGGGAAACGCCCAGGTCCCGGCAGGCGCGGGCGATCCGGACGGCGACTTCGCCGCGGTTGGCGATCAGGAGGCGGTGGAACATGGGGGCAGGGGGCTACGGGGCGGCCGGTAGAATACGCGAGCCGGGCCGCGCCCCGTGGAGCTTTGGGGGCGCTCGCACTACTTTAGGTGCTGTGAACGCCATCCTACGCCTCCTGGGCCTCTTTCTCCTCCTCGGATCGAGCTCGGTCTCCGATGTCGAATTCTCCCGGCGTCTGCAGGACCTGGCCGCGGCGGACGGAGCCCAGCGGGCCCAGGCCGAGCGCTGGTTGGCCGCCAACCTGGACCTCGCCCGCTATCCCGTCTTGGCGGAGGCCGTCCTCGGCGGCGAAGCGGAGACGGCCCGCCGCGTGGCGAACGCCATCGGCTCGGACGGCGCGCACTTCTCCCTGGCCATGCTCTTCCTGGACGAGCGCGAGCCCCGCCTCCAGGAGGTCGGTCGTGGAGCCGTGCGGCGCATCCTCATGCGCTGGAACCGGGACGTCGACAAGAAGGGACTCCAGGGGCCCCGCCTGGAAGAGCGCTACGACCAGATGACCCGCCTGCAGGCCTCGGACGTCGTCCTCTGCGATCCGGCCGCTCCCCTCGAGGTCACCCTGGCGCGCATGGGCCGCTCTGCGGCCTTTCCCTTCGGGATCGTGCTCGACCCCTTCGCGCGTTCCCGGCGCGCACCGAGCACGATCCGCGCCGAGCCCTGGCGCGGCACCTGGCGGGAAGTGCTCGACGAGGTCGTCAACGATCACGGACTCGCCCTGGAGGCCTTTGGCCTGGACGAGCCTTCGCCCGGGCAGCCTGTGCCCCAGGGCTTCCTGCGCATCACCTCGGCGCGCGAGCTCGACAAGTCGCGGGGCAGCGATCTCCTGTTGCGCTGGTGCTCCCTGCTGTCCGAACCGGGTGACCTGGAACGGCGCGTCGCGGCAGCCCGCGCCCTGGCGGCGAGCGGTTGGCCGGATGCGCTCGCGTGGATGGAAGAACGCTGGTCGACCGATGGCGACGCGGCTTCCTTCGAAGGCCTCATGCTCGCGGCGGCCGAGGGCCGCGTGGTGCACGGGCTGGCGCGCCCGGCGGGGATCGGGCAGCTCGTGGCCCGGGCCGAGCGCGAGTTCGGGAGGGGGCCGTCCGTCGATCGCGAGATCCTGGCGGAGGTCTTGGCGGCGCTGGGAAAGGCGGGAGGTCGCGGACCGGGCGGCGAAGACCTGGCCGCCGCGGTGCTCGCCGGCTGGGAGCAGGCCGGTACCCAGGGGCGCTGGCTGCGCCTGGCTGCCCTGGAACGTCAGAGCCTCGGCGCCGCCCAGGCCGAGGGACCCCGTCGCAGGATCCGGGAGCTCCTGGCAAGCGGGCCGCCGCGAGCCCTGGCCCTGCAGGCGCTGCGCACCTGGAGTGCCCTGGGGGCCGGCGGTGCGATCGAGTGGGACCCTCGCGTCGTCGTTCTGGGGCTGGACTCGGTCGCCGACGTGCGCGATCGACTGGACATGCTGCTGCGTGCCGGGCTGCGGCCCCCGGATGCCTGGCGATTGGCCCAGGACCTGGACCCCCGCTGGGGAACCCTCGAGCGGTTGTTCGTGCTGTCCTGGTGGCTGGGTTGCGGGGAGGAGCCCGCGGCGGCTCGGCAACTGGTCGAGTTCCTGCGACGCCAGGGGCACGGCCAGCGGGAGCAGGAAACCCTGGGGCAGGTCCTGGCGGGCTGGCGGGCGGCCGGTCGTCCCCAGGACGCGGAGGCCGTGCTGCGCCTGGCCCGTTCCTACGTGAACGGCGAGAGCGAGCTCCTCGCCCTCGAGCGGTCGGCCGTCCTGGCCGGGGTGGAGCCCGGCGTGCTCGAGGAGATTCTCGGCCGAGCGCCGAGGGGTCCCCTGGCCTGGGCCGGGGACGTGCCGCTCCTGGGGGCCGTCGGGGGACGTGGTGGCGGTCAGGGGGCCCGGTTGCTGCTCGTGGCGGGCCTGGACGAATTCCTGGGGGCCGAGAACGGGGGCCGTCCCCCCCAGGAGCTGGTCGAAGCCCTCAGGGCGGCCATGGAGGGCCTGTACGCCCTGGGTCTCGACCCCGAAGCGCGTGCGTTCTACTCCCAGGTCCGCGAGGTCGTGGGGCGACGGGGCAGCGGGCCCTGGGTCGAGGCGGTTCGCGGCCGCAGCTGGCCCGATCCGCCCCGCCTGGATCGACGCACCCTGGGGGAGCTCGAGGGACTCCTGGACCTCGAGGGGCTCTAGGAGCCCTCTTTAGGGGCCCGGAGGCCTTCCAGCGGACCCGGGCTACGGCCGGGGCGGGGATCGGTCGAAGAATGGGGAGAGTTGTCGCGAGCCTTATCGTCGCCCCGTCGGTTCCCTTAGGATCCTGATCCCGGCGACCCCGTCGGGCGCTCTCCACCCATGGCCCTCTTCGGAAGCAAAGAAGCCACCCACGGGCTCCAGCCGGCCGCGCCGGACGAGGCCCGGGGCATCCCCGTGCAGAGCGAAGAGCTGGTGATGGCCACCGAGCCTTTTTCCCAGGTCGCCGAGCAGTTTCGCCGCCTGCGCAACTCCCTCCAGGCCCTCAACCCGGACGGAGCCTCACGCTCGATCTTGATGACCAGCGCCGTGCGCGGTGAGGGCAAGACCGTCGCCACCTTGAACCTGGCCATGGCCCTCGCGGAGCTGCCGCACATCCGCGTCATGGTCGTCGACGGCGACATCCGCTACCCCGCGGTCGAGTCCTACCTGGGGTTGCCGCGGCGCCAGGGCATGACCGAGGTGCTGCGCGGTCAGCTCGTGCTCGAGGAAGCGATCCGCTCCACCTCGTTCGACGGCCTCGACATCCTCGGCGCGGGGGCCCAGCCCCCGAACCCGGCCGAGATCCTGAACCTCGACCGCATCCGGTCGGTGCTGCACGCCATGAAGCGGCGCTACGACTACGTCCTGATCGACGCTCCCGCCGTGCACACGATGGTGCATCCGAGCGTGATGGGAGCCGTGGCGGACGGGATCTTGCTCGTCGTGCGCATGGGCAGTACGTCCAAGAGCCTGGTCGAGGAGGCCTACCGCATCCTCGAGAACCTGGGGGGCAACGTCCTGGGCACCGTCCTGACCGGGGCCTCCGAGCGCAACGCGGCCGAGCACTGAGCAGATTCAGGGCGTGCGCTGACCGCGCAGCTCTTGCTCGGGGAAGAGCCAGCCCTGGACCATGCCGGCCAGTCGGCCGGCGACGGCGACGCGCAGGGGAGCCCCCGTACGCGCGGAGTGCATCAGCCGCTTGAGGTGACGCTCCTGCCAGTCGAGCGCGCTCTCGTAGTCCTCGTAGCCTTCTTCCCGTGCCCGAAACAGCGGGCCATGGTGCAGGTCGCGGCCGTTGCGCCTTTCGCGCGGCAGCGCCGCGTGCAGGAGCTCGTGGAAGAGAACGTAGCGCACGAAGAAGCGCGGTACGCCCGGCTGGTCGAGGACCGGGTGCAGGCGAATCAGGTGTTCGCTCGGATCGTAGCTGCCCAGTTGCAGGGAGCGACGGGCGCGACCCCGGCGGCCCCAGGTCACTCCCGGAGTGGTTGCGAGCTCGCCGGGGAACTCGGATTCGAGCAGCTCCTCGAGGAGCAGGCCGAGGTGGTAGTGCTCCCCCTCGAGACGCAGTCGCGTACGCCGGTTGGAGCGCGAGCGGAAGCGCGCTTCCATGGAAGCGATCCACTCGTCCAGGAGACGACAGGAGCGGCGGGCCCTGCGACCGGCACGCAGCCAGTCGGCCGTGGCCTGGCGCACGTCCTCGGGCGCCTCGGAGAACAGCTCGTTCATGCGCACCCGGAGGGCACCCTCGGAGCGAGTGCCTTCCACCACGATCACCTGCCTGCGTGCTCGACCGAAGCGCACCTGCACCGGGCGCCCCAGCTGCCGCGAGAGGAAGTCGGACCATTGGGTGGTGCCGAAGGGAGCCTCCATCCTGAGCAAGGTAGAGAACTGCGCGCGGCGAGGGAAGCCGCCCATCCGCCTGGGGCGGGCTCGCGGCCCTAGAGCTGGAAGTCGACCCGGGCATCCCCACCGTGGGGGACCTGGGCCTGGAGGGTTTGGGTTTGCGACCCGCGTGTCCCCGAGGCGGTGCGCACCCGCAGGTGCCAGTCGCCGCCGGGAACCGGTGGAGAGCTGTAGTTGCCGTCCGCATCCGTGGTCAAGTGGATGGTGGTCGGCACCTGGTCGTTGGCGAGCAGCATCACGAGGGCTCCCGTGACGCCGTGACCCAGCTCATCGTTCACTTGTCCAAAGATTCGACTGCCCGTCTCGAGGGTGACCTTGCCGACCTCGTGCACTCCTCCGGTCGAGACGACCAGCGGCCCGAGCAAGTGGGGCAGGCAGCCCTCGGCGCGCACGAGGGCCCAGGCCTGTCCGGAAGCCAGTCCCTCGATCTCGACGTGGCCGTGCCTGTCCGCCGTTCCCTCGGCCAGCGGAGCCCGGACGCGGGAGGCTTCGGGCAGCCAGATCAAGGCTGCCGGCGGCGGGGAAGCGTAGATCTCGACCTGAGATCCCTTCAGGGCGCTTCGGCCGTCGGTGACGTCGAAGGCCAGACCTCCTCCGCGCTCGAGGAAGACCGGGGCTGCGAAGGTCTCCTCCTTGGGGCCGACCTGGAAGGGTTTGGAATCGGAGGGGGCGAAGCCCGGAGCGCGGGCGCGCAGCACGTAGGTCCCGGGGCGAACGCCGCACGCGCGGTAGTGACCCTGGGGGTCGGTCGGATGGGAGGGGGGCTGAACCTGAACACGGACCAGGTCGCCGCGACGACTCGAAGGAAGGACTTCGACGAGGGTGCCCTCGGGCGCCGGATCACCGCCCGGCAGGAGCACACGCCCGACGATGCACGGCCAGGGTTGCAGCACGAGCTCGACCTCGTCACCATTCGCCGCGATCCCCGGCTGGGCCAGGGGCCGATGTTCGGGACTCGTGACCTGGACGTTCCAGTGGGACTCTCCCAGGTCGCTGAAGCGCGCGCGCCCCGTCCCGTCGGTGTCCATCTCCCGCGCCTGGCCGCCGTGCTGGGCCGAGAGCAGGCGCACGCTGACGGCGGGCACAGCCTCGCCGGTCGGATCCACGAGCCGCAGGATGAGGCTGCGGGCCACCTGCAGGTGCAGGTCCACGGACGTGCTGTCGGTCAGGTTGAGCTGACGGCTGGCCTCGCCGAAGCCCGATGCCCGCGCGGAGACCTGGATCTGTCCCCGGGGAGCCTGGGGGAAGTGAAAGCTCCCGTCGGCCTTGGTCTCGGCCTCTTGCGCGTGGAGGTTGGCGCCCCGGCCGCTGGCGAGGGAACGCAGGGTCAGGGTCGCTCCCGGGGCGGGAGAGCCGTCGGGCAGGTGGACCTTGCCCGAGAGGCGCACGCCCTCCTGGAGGATGAGGTTGCCGAGGAGCTGACTGCCCGAGCGGTCGGGAACCTCGATGGGAATCTCCAGGGGCGCGAAACCGCGCGCCTGGACGCGGACGGTGGCGTTCTCGAGCGGGCGCTCGAAGAGCAGGCTGAAGCGACCCTGATCGTCGCTCTGTTCCTCCAGCACGGGTCGCTGGCCCGCGAAGGCGATCAGCTGGGCTCCCGGGATCGGACCCTGGCGGGACAGGACGGCGCCGTTGATCAGAACGCGCACCCTGGGGCCGAGATCGGGCACCGGGGCTCGGGAGGAGGTCCCTTGGACGTCGATCTCGCGGGGGGTGGCGCGTGGCTCTGCCGCCAGGCGTTCCTCCGGGCGTTCCAGTTGCACCTGGGACCGTGCGGGGCTCTCGGCGGCCCGAGCTTCGGCCGGGCGCAGGACGCCGTCGGTAGCGGGCCGGGACCGATCCGGGTC
>JAUIEE010000151.1 GCA_030428965.1 bacterium
GGCCGCATGGCGCTGCAGGCCATCACGATCGCCGACCAGCACTACGAGCGGGCCAAGGGCTCGGTGGACTTCATCCAGCGCCACATCTTCCCCGGATCCTGCATTCCGTCGGTGACGGCGCTGTGCTCGTCCATGACCCGGGCCAGCGATCTGCGGATGGCCGACCTCGAGGACATCGGGCCGCACTACGTGAAGACCCTGGCGACCTGGCGCGAGAACCTGCTCGAGCGCAGGGAGGAGGCACGCGCCCTCGGCTACTCCGACGAGTTCCTGCGGCTGTGGGAGTTCTACTTCTGCTACTGCGAGGGGGGCTTTGCCGAAAGGCACATCTCGGACGTGCAGATGCTGCTCGAGCGTCCCGGCGTGAGGCCGGGGCGGGAGCTGCGCCCGGCCTGATGCCGAACCTGGTCAACTTCGTCCTGTTCCAGCTGGTCTGGTTTGCCGCGGTGGGCGGAGCGGGACGGGGCTGGATGTGGTTCGGACCTCTGGCGGCCGCGGCCTTCGTGCTG
Source organism: bacterium (assembly GCA_030428965.1). Classification (GTDB taxonomy): domain Bacteria; phylum Planctomycetota; class UBA1135; order UBA1135; genus JAUIEE01. The sequence goes on from JAUIEE010000151.1 coordinate 510, forward strand.
GTCCACCTGCGACTGTGCCCGGGGCCGGCGCGCCGATCGGAGCTGGTCTACCTGGTCGCTGTCGGCCTCGTGGGCACGCTGCTCGACACGCTCTTCCACGCCCTGGGCGTCACGTCCTACCCCACCTCGGCCGAAGCCTGGCCCTACCTCGTCGTCCCGCCCTGGATCGTCTCCCTCTGGGTGGCCTTTGCGGCGCTGCCGCGCTTCAGCCTGGGCTGGCTGGCGGGGCACACTCTCCTGGCCATCCTCTTCGGCGCGATCGGCGGTCCGCTCTCCTACCTGGGCGGGACGCGTTTCGGGGCGGTCGGGGTGGGGGAGCCGCCCATCTGGACGTGGGGCGGCCTGGCGCTCGAGTACGCCGTCCTGACCCCGCTGCTGCTCAGGTTCGCGCCGGCCCACAGGCCGAGCGTGCCCGCTTCCCTCGCACGTCGAGCGCAGCGCGCCTAGGGCCGTCCTCGAGGGGTCCTAGCGGCCGCCCTTGGCGATCCACGCCAGGAAGCGCCACTCGAGGCTGTCTATGCTGCCGTCGCCGTGGCTCATGGGGACCTGGTAGACCTCTTCGATCACGGTGTGGAGAGGGGTGCCCGGGACCCTTGCGGCGTGCTTCTCGAGCATCTTCGCGAAGGTGGTCGCCGACTCTTCGGAAGACCCGGAAACGCCTCTCGTCCGCAGCCAGTGCACGAAGGCGGCACGGTAGGCCCGGAAGAACTCCTCGTAGTCGTCGAGGTAGGCGTGGGGAGGAAGTTCCTTGTCGATGGCGCCCGTTCCGAAGAAGGGCGCGCTGACCACGGTCGTCTCTTTCGACTCCGCGGAATCGAGCTCGAAGTGGGCCAGCTTGTCACTGCGCAGGGGATGGTCCTTGTCCTTGGCCGCCAGCTTGGCTCCGGCCTTCTGTCCTTCCCGTAGCTCCTTCGCGAAGAAGTCCTCGCCTGCGCCACTGCGCCAGCGGGGGACCTCCGACGAGCTGAAGCTGGTCTGGGAATTGAACTTGCGCTGGGGCAGCGTGCCGCCGGCGGGGTTGCCGCCCGGGACGAAGCGGGAGTAGGGCTGGGTGCTCCCGCCCGTGCTCGTGTATTCGTTGCTCCAGTTCTTGAGGAACAAATCGTTCCGTCCGACCGTGGCGATCACGAGGTCGGTGCGCAGGGCTTCCTCGAAGAAGAGCTGACCGTGTCGGTAGAAGAAGGAGAGCAGAAGAGAAGCGGCACCGCGATCGGCGACCAGTTCCCGCAGGCCGTCCTTGTGCCTCTCGGCGAGGGGCATGCCGGCGTAGGGCTGTGCGACGTCCACGGGCCAGGCCGCCTGCTCCAGCGGCACGACCTGGGTCCATTCGACCCACACCGAAGGCAGTCCGAGGGTCACGTTCGACCACAGGAGCTCCCTTTGGTCCGGCTCGAGCCAGCCTGCCAGGGCCACGACCTCGAGGAAGCTGCGCCGGGTCGGCGCAAAGACGATGCGCTGGACGGCGCGCGGATCGGTGACGTCCTGCCCGGGGCCCGTCAACTTTCCCAGCCGTTCGTTGCCCGCGAGGACCTTCTCCTTGGCCCCGAGCAGGGCGAGCACGTCCTCGCCGCCTTCCGCCTTCTTCAGGTGGCCGGCGGCGCTGGCCTTGAAGCACTTGCCCAGGGCTCGGAGGTCGTCCAGGGCTTGCTCCCGGGCCTCGCCCGGGGGGGTGGACCAGAGCACCCAGTTCTCCTGCAGATCCACCAGGGTCGTCACGGCTTCGAGCCAGCGCTTGGTCGCGTCGGTGTCCTCGAGCGCGGAGGCCGGGTAGCAGATCTCGACGGAGCCGAGCTGGAGGTGGACGAAGCCCGGACCGTGCAGGGCTTCGAGGAAGGTCGCCGGCTGTCCGGCCTTCGGGTCGATGCCGAAGCCCTCCAGCGCTTCCTGGGCCAGGGCCTGGAAGTCGAAGCGGTGCTGTTCGTCGGCAAAGGTCGCCAGGGGCGCGATCCAGAGGATGGTCCCTGCGAGCAGGTGACGGCCCGGCCGTCCCTGGGTCTTCGTGCGAGTCATAGGGGTCTCCCCGGAGTGAAAGCCCTTCGGAAAGAAAGGGACCTCGGCGGACTCTACGCACTCCGTACCCCTTTGTTGCCTCGGGCACCCAGGATATCGGGCGGATTCCCGAATTCCTTTTGGGAAAGGGCCTGGGGAGGTCGCGGGCCCCGCTCACCTGCCTCCGGACCCTCGAGCCGCTGGATCCAGGCCCGAGGGCACGGCCCCCGGCCTGCGTTGCCCGGGGCCTGGGGAGTCCGGGCGGGAGAGCACGACTCTCCCGCCCGGTTCCGTCCACTCTCAGGGGGTACGGACGTCGGGGCGATGGGAGACGCGCGCGTTCGTGGTCGAGAAGCAGCCCGACTGGGTGCTCACGGTCGCGGTGATCAGCATCTCGCGCGGCAGCGCGTCGGTATCGAAGATGCGACCGTTCACGACCATCGTGAAGCGGTAGATCATCTGATCGTCGGCTCCGGGAACGGCCATCGTGTGGGGCACGCCGTCCACGCCGTACCAGGCCTGGACGCTGGCCTGCTCGAAGGTGAAGGCCAGGTTGCCGCCGGTGGCGAAGGGAGGACCTCCGCAGGGGCCACCGTTCAGCACGCCCCCGGGGACGAAGGTGCCGCAATCGATGTCGAAGTAGTCATCGCTGAAGCGCACCTCGAGGGTCGGGAACGCTCCATGGATTCCGGGCCCCGGACAGGCGGGCGGCAACGTGCCCGTGCAGGCCAGCCCCGCGCAGGGGCCGGGGAGCGGATAGAAGGGAACCGGCGTGGGCGGGACCGTGCCCATGTCGAAGAAGCAGGGGATGCGCACCTCGACGCCGACGATCGCGTGGGTCTCGCCGCTGGAGGGGACCTCGGAGTCGATCGTGCTGAGCCAGTCCTCCGTCCAGATGGAGACGGTGGGGGTCTGGGGAGCGATGAAGGCGGCGACAGGCTCGAAGCCGTGGCGCACCAGGACGCTGTCCGAAACGCCGTTGATGGTCGCCTTCAGCGTCGAGCTGCCCACGGGAACCGCCGTGTCGATGATCATGAACCCGGGATCCACGATCCAGGACAGGGTCGTGGACTGATCCCGGCCATGCTCGATCTCCGAGCCGATCGCTTCGATGAAGCTGGCGAGGTTGGTCCCGCCCGGCAGGAGCACGCCTCCGACGACCAGGTCATCGTCCAGGGTCAAGGTGAGCCCGGGGATGGCCGGGTGAGGGTCGCCGACGATGCCGTTGCCGTCGACGTCGGTCGGGGGAAAGACGACGACACCGGGTGAAGGGAAGTAGAAGCCCTCGGTCACAGGTGTGATCTCGAGCCCCGGAATCTGCTCCGTGGACATCTCGAGCAGCATGTGCCAGGCGCTGTTGATGGCTCCCACGGGAACTTCCTCGGTGGGCATGGGAGATATGAACTCGATCGCCGTCTGCTTGGAGCAGCGCGGTAGAGGTTTGGCAATCCACGTGGCTTGGGCCGTAGCTACGCCGGATACCGCCAGGCAACCCATGGCGGTAACCAGCGTCCGGAACTGGACGGTACGCATGGTTCTCTCTCTTTGGAGTGGGGTGGAAAGGCCCCGGGACTTCCTGCCCCGAAACCAAAGAGAAAAGTCACCTGTCCCCGAAGATGGGACAGCGAAATCGCTCAAGGACACATGAACCTTTTGTGTCCTAAATGTGTCCGCGATGTGCCCTCGGCAATCGCATGGGCCGAGGACTCACCATGCTCGAACTCACCAGGTGTCTCCTCACCTGATCATCGAGCGGTGCTCCCGCTTCGGTTTCGGCCTAAACCAGTCCGATGCCGAGTCCGGCAATCATGGTGACCCAGTACCAGAGGGTGCCTTCGAATCGCTCGAGCATCCAGAAGTAGAGGGAGGCCATCCGAAGCCGATGGCGCCCACGAGGAGCAGGTTCAAGAGAGGCGTTCCGGCGATGAGGCTGAGGACCAGCCACAAGCCGGTGTAGATGCCCGCGCACAGGAAGGGCTTGCGCGTCGTGAGCAGGAGCTTGATGAGGGCTACGAGCAGGAGGATCTTGAGCATGGGGCGAGCTTGCTGGCGGGCCAGGCTTCCTTCATCGGAAGTCGGATCACGAGCGGTGTAGCCTCCGCTCCAGAAAGACACACCTCTCCGAAAGATGCGCCCTCACGGCCTCTGGGCCAGGTTCACGGAGCCCCTCCCCAAGCCAAGCAGTCTGGGTCGAGCCCCCGAGAGTCGAATCCGACATACTGGGGCCGCAGGTGCGCAGCAGCCTGCGGAGAGGAGTTGTCCCATGATCCCGAGATCGATCCCTGCCCTGGTCGCCCTGGCCGCCGCTTCCAGCGCGCAAGTCCAGTCGCTGCCCATCGACAACCCTGGCTTCGAAGCGGTGAGCCGCGTTCTCGTGGGGGGCGAGCAGACCAACGGCATCGGAGGAGACAGCCTTCTGGTCGGGACCCGAGAGCCCTTTCCGTTCGGGAGCGGTCAGGTGGACTGGTCGAGTCCGGTCACGGTCTCCGGTTGGCGCACCTGGGTCGTTCCTCTTGGCTCGGCCAATCAGGTGCTGGCCGGAGTCCTGCGTCCCACCGACCTCGGCGGCACGCCCTTCGTCACCGGGCTCGAAGGTGACAACGTGCTCGCGGTGCAAGCCGCGCTGGTCGGACAGGAGACCACGACCCTCCTGCAGCCCGACACCACCTACACCCTCGGCTTCCTGGCCGGCATCAGCTCGTTCGATTCCGACTACTTCTTCGCCGTGAGTCTCACCGCCATCGACGACACGGTCGTGTTGCCGGTCGAGGGCGACTCGGGGGTCACTCGTCTGGCCCTGGGGAGCTTCTTTCCTCCCAGCAACCAACCCGACGGCATCCTGCGCCGCTACGAGTTCTCCTACACCTCTCCCGAGGTCTTGCCCAGCGAGCTCGTCGGTGCACGAGTGGGGATCTGCGTCTTCGGGAGCGACGGGATTCCGCGCGTGGTCTACGACGACTTCACGCTGACGGCGACATCGACGCGCGCCGTGCCCGCGACGCGGGCCTGGGGTGCTCTGGCGCTCGTCCTGTGGATCCTGGCAGGGAGCGTCGCCGTCTCCAAGCGGTCTTGACGGACTCGCCGGCTAGTAGCGCAGCTCGGCCGTCTCTCCGGCACGGATCAGGACGGAGTGGCGGGCCACCTCCCGGTCGTCTTCCAAGAGGATCAGCCAGCGTGCGTGTTCGCTGACGCGTCCTGTGGCTCGGCCGTCGGTCAACTCGAGCTCCTTGATGCCCCGCGTCCGGCCAGGACCGAGGTCGATCTCGATACGCAGCGTCGCTTCGTTCTCGTCCAGGAAGGCGAGGGTCCGGGGAGCAGCGCTCGGGCGGGCCGCTTCGAAGGCAAAGGAGCCGCTGCGGACCAGGACGATTCGCAGGTCACGCCCGGCATCCTCGGGTTCGAGCGGAAGCGAAGCTCCGCCTCCGTGGCCATGGAAGCGCAGGAACAGATCGGCGTGCGGGACGTCCTTGAACTCGAACCGGCCGAGGGCGTCGGTCTGGACTTCCTGACCGGTCGTGGCCCAGGAGCTGCTCCGGGCGCCGCTCGTGACCCGGTACTCGTCCATGGAAAGCCGGCAGCGCACGTCTTCCAAGGGACTGCCGTCCAGGCCCACGACGACGCCGTCGACCGCCGGGCGCCAGGCCTCCATCGGGGCCTGCACGATCACGCCGTGCATGCCCGGAACGAGCGGTTCGCTCGTGACCTGCTCGAGGGTCTCTCTGTTCCAGGCCCGGATGCGGTACGTTCGGTCCAGGGCCAGGCCCTCGAAGGCGAAGCGACCGTCGGGCGTCTCGGTGTGCTGGCTCACGCCGGAAGCCACGTCCTCGGCGGACAGGGGCCGGTAGCGACCGAAGAAGACCGGGGTGCCGTCGAGCAGCGAGATGCGCCAGCCGATGGCCGGAGAGCCGGTGTGGTCGAGGACGATCCCGCTCAAGCGTTCCGAAGGTCCGGGGAGGACGAGTTCGAGGGGAGCGGGGGCGTGCCCGCGCCGGGCCGCGTCCAGCAGCAGCCTTCCGGTTTCGGGGACGATGGCAGGCACCCAGTCGGGGAACGAGGCGACCAGGGCCGCTTCCTCTTGGATGACCTCGTTATGGCCTGCGGTCTGGTAGCTCAACGAGGAGCGTTCGAGTTCGAGCTGGAAGCCTCCGTCCCGGGCGGTCCTGGTTCGCCACGGACCGAGGGCGACGCTGGCTCCTTCCACGGGTTGGCGATCGGGGAAGCGCACCTTCCCGCGCAGCGCGATCGTGTCCCGGGGCTGTTCCTCGACCGGTGTGGCTCCTGGGGTGGCGGGCGCCGATGGCTCGGCCCGTTTCTCGCTGGCTTCGACCTCGGGTTCCGAAGCCGGCAAGCGCTCCGGCTCCTGGGACTCTGCGGGCAGGCCGAGGGATTCGGGCTCGGAAGCCTCTTCGTCCCGGTCGTCGAGCACGGGAGCCAGGGGCGGTGCGGCCGAGGTGATGTCGCGCCCCGTTTGCGTTCCGCGCAACAGGAACAGCGCTCCCGAGAGAGCGGCGATCGCCCCGGCGACCACGATGGCCTTGGTTGCAAGGGCCGTGGTCGGGAGGGCGGTCGAACCGATCAGGGCCGCCCAGCCCCGCGGATCGCGCTCGTCCTCGAGGCGTTCCCGCAGTTGCGCCAACCCCCGCCGTAGCCGCGTCTTGACCGTCGGCACGGGCACGCCGATGCGTTGCGCGATGTCGGGCGGCGTCAGCTCCTCGAAGTAGCGCAGGAAGATGGCCGAACGGTACGGTTCGCGCAGCCCCTCGACGGCCTGGACCATGCGGCGTTCCAGGGCCAGGCGATCGACGACTTCCCGGGTATCGGCCACGGTTTCCGGCTGCGCGGCCAGTTCCTCCCGTGCGCTGCGACGCCTTTCTCCACGCGCCCGACGCCCGGCCAGGTGGCGCAGGACGGTCCGGAACCAGCTGCGGGCCGTGACGGCCAGGCGGGGGGGATGTTCGAGGGCCGCGACCCAGGCGTCCTGCTCCAGATCCTCGGCCGCCCCCGGACCGGCCAGTTCCCGCGCCAGGTGCCGGACGAAGGCCCGGTGCCGAAGGAGCTCGCCAGCGTCGAAGGAAGGAAAGTCTGCGGTAGCCATGCTCACCAAGAGCCCGTGAGGGCAACCTGGGATTCAGAATATCCCGGATTCTGAAATCGCTCTAGTCGTACCCCGTCCGGCGGCAGTGGGGACAACCTGGATGGCCGTGGTCCGCGAGCTAGGGCCGATCCGCCTGGGCTTCCCTGGCTTCCATGCGCCGTTCGAGGTCGAGCAGGACTTCGATTTGCAGGCGCCTGGTGCGTAGCCAGCGTGCGTAGGCAGCCAGGGCGAACAGCAGCACGACGCACACGACGAGCACCTCGACGGCTGCGGCGAAGAGGAAGGAGGCTCCTTCCAGGAAGAAGGCGGCCAAGGCGCCGATGGCCGCAACGGCCAGGCCCGCGATCGGGAGAGCTCGTCTGCGGCCGGGGGAGTTTCGGCGCTCCCTTTCGAGCAGACGCTGCACCTCGGCTTCCAGCTCGTCACGACGACGGGTGCGCTCCAGGATCGTTGCGGCGTCGCTAGGGGAGTTCAGCATGGCGTTGGGGGAGAGGAGCTCCTGCCACCGGGCTGCCCTCAGGTTAGAGTGGGGCGCTTGCGGAAGCCCGGCACGAGCCTGGACGCCCGCGCCGACTCCTTCTTCCCTGGAACCAGCATGATTTCCATTCGACCCTTCTCCCGTTCCGGAGCTCTCCTCCTCGTCGGTGTCTCGGGGATCCTGGGCTGCAACACCGGCTCCCACGACCCGCAGATCGCTTCCGAAGAGTCTCGAGTCGCCCCGGGCGAACCCGAAGCGGCCGAGGTCGATGCTCCTGTCCGCCTGCGGTTGCCCTCGGCGCCCAAGGAAGCCCTCGCCGCCCTGCGGCAGGCCTCGAAGGACGGCCCTGTGCTGGTCTTCAAGCACAGCCCGATCTGCCCCATCAGCGCTGCCGCCCAGGAGCGCTTCCACACCTGGCTCGACGGGGTGGAGCCCGAGGCTCGTGTCCGCTACGCCCACATCGACGTCCTCGCCCAGAAGCCGCTCGCCCGTGGCCTGGTGGCCGAGCTCGGCATCCGGCACGAGTCTCCCCAGGCGCTGCTCTTCGTCGAGGGGGAGCTGGCATGGCACGACAGCCACGGGGCCATCACGTCCGAGGCCATCGACGCTCACCTGTCGGGGAACAAGTAGGGCTGGGCGAGCTCCTACTCCACCACGTACCAGTCGCGGACGGAGTAGCCCGGGTTGATGCTGTAGCTGCGGTAGTTGCGAACGTGCTTCGCGACGCAGAACTTGATCGGAACCATGTAGCCGAAGAGATAGGGCTGCAGGTCGTAGATGCGAGCTTGGAGGTCGCGCAGGAGTTCGTTCCTGCGATCGCTGTCCAGCTCGGATTGGATCGACTCGAGCCGAGCGTCGATCTCTGGATCGGAGAGTCCGGGGTAGTTCTTGCTGCGATCCTGACCAGGGGGGCCGTCGTAGGACTGCCAGTACGGAGAGGGATCGTTCTCCACGTCCATGGCCCAGGAAAGGGAGCAGACATCGAAGTCCTTGGCTCGACATCTCTCGATGTAGGTCGCCCAGTCTCGCTGAACGATCGAGACCTGCACTCCTACCTGGGACAGATTCTCCTGGAGCACCTGGGCCTGGTTCAGGATGGCCCGATTGCCCGTCGTGGCCAGGAACTCGAAGCTGAAGTCGACGCCGTCCTTGCTGCGTAGGCCGTCTCCGTCGCGGTCGTACCAGCCGCTCTCGTCCAGCAGAGCCCGGGCCCGGTCGAGGTCCGCTGGAATCGGCTCGATCGAGTGGTCGTAGGCTGGACCCAGGTAGAAGTTGGTCCCGGTCACGCGCACCCCCAGGCCGCCGGCCTGGGTGTCCAGGAGCTCGTCCCAGTCGAAGCAATGGGCCAGGGCGCGCCGTACGCGCGCGTCCTCGAACAGCGGGCGCCGCATGTTCCAGGCCAGGTAGTTGATACGAGGCATCCAGGCGTAGCCCGCATACAGCCGACTCTTGAAGGCGTCGCTCTGGCAGAAGCCACCGAAGAAGTCGTTGGAGGACAGCCGTTCGTAGTGGTCGAGCTCGCCGTTGAGCAGGGCGGTGCGAGCGGCCGTGTCATCGGGAATGTGAACCCACCGAATGCGCTCCAGCCAACCGGATCGTTCGCCGTCGAAGTAGTCCTCGAAGCGTTCGGCCGTGATGCCTTCGTTGTCGATCGCCGTCAGGCGGTAGGGACCCAGGCCGATCCAATCGGTGTTGGCAGGGTGGTTCCGAACGTACTCCCCTTGTTGCGCCTCGGTTACGGGACGCGTCTCCGAGTAGTCGGCGTGATCGGGGTCCGACAGGTCGTAGAGGTGAGAGGGGAGGATCGTCAGCCGCTCGAAGGACTGAGGGGCCAGGAAGTACGGCTCGTCGTAGAAGAAGCGCAGGGTCAGGCGATCGACGAGCTGAGCATCGACGATCTTGGCGATGGTGGGACGCATCGCATCGCAGTCCACGTCCGGATTCTGGTAGCAGCGCCACGAGAACAGGACGTCCCGAGCGTCAAAGGCGTGACCGTCGTGCCACTGGACGTCCGGATGCAGGGCAAACGTGAAGACGGTCTGCGGGGCAACGTGATCCACGTCCTCCCGATCCAGGACGAGCTCCTTCCCGAGCGGGTTCCCGGGGGAGACGGGACGCACGACGATCTGTTCGCCGCGCTGCTCCACCTGGCCATGAATGCGGTCCGTGGCTTCGGCGTCAGCCAGGACGACGAGGTCCTCGACGTGCCACTGCTCGGCCAGGCCGCCGCGGTATTCCCAGGTCTCCCAGTCCCGGAACAGGAGCGACTCGTGCAGGGCATGAAGGACGTAGCGCGTGCTGGCCGAGTTCTCCGTCATGCCGTTCAGGTGGCGCGGCATGCTGAACAGGTGCAGGTTGACGTCCCCGCCTCTCCTGGGGTTGGGCAGGGGAGGCCGCGTGCCCTGGGGGGAAGGTTGGTGGTCCGGGTGAAAGAAGTCGGGCAGGACCTCTCCGGGACGACCCTGAACGATCTCGGAGGTCTGGGCCCAGAGACGACCGGGCCACGGCAACACCCCGGCCAGGAGGACGAGCCCCAGCAAGAAGAACCGCCTCCTCCCCGGCGAGGAGGCGGTATGGGGACGAAGGCGCAGAGAGAGTGCTTGCATGCCTGTCGTTCTAATCGATCTGTCTTCCGGGCGGATCGATCTCCCCAGCCGTTGTGTCACCCGTCCTCCATTCGCTCTGGCCGTGCCAGGGCGGGGGGCGGAGGCGAGTGTCCAGCAGAGGTCAAATGGCATGCCAGGCGGGATTACCGGCCTCCGTGATCGGGAAGTTCCGGCGCGGCACGTCCCTTCGGGCACTTGCAGCTTGTTTCGCGGGCCCCACGTCCCTCCGCCGCCTTGCCGGGCGGGCCAGGAATTCCAGCCTGTGGACCTGCGGGGTCCAGGATCTGGACCCTGCGAGCCCTCCCGTTTCAGGGGCCTGGACCCAGAGGTCGAGACGCCCCGGGGAGCCGGCCCTCAGCGGTGGCATCGGACCCCGGCGGCGCAGCCAAGTAGCGCCTGCTGACTCGCCGGACCTGTGCGCCACCAGACCGCCGAACCTTTGTCCAGGCCCTGCCCCAACCCC
>JAUIEE010000608.1 GCA_030428965.1 bacterium
GCCGACGAGGTCCTGGCCCGGATCGAACGCAGCGGCTGCAAACCTCTTCACATGCCGGGCAGCGAACGGGTGGTCCTCGGCGCCCTGGGGGACGAACGGGTCCTCGGAGCCCTGCACCTCGAGAGCCACCCGATGGTGGAGACCGTGCGGCCCATCCTGTCCCCCTACAAGCTGGTCAGCCGCGAGTTCCGACCCCAGGACACGGTGGTTCAGGTCGGACCGGTCCCGATCGGAGGCGAGCGCTTCGTGGTGATCGGTGGGCCTTGCGCGGTCGAGAGCCGCGAGCAGTTCTCCCGAACGGCCGCGGGCATCCGGGCCGCGGGGGCCTCCATCCTGCGGGGCGGAGCCTTCAAGCCCCGATCGAGCCCCTACAGCTTCCAGGGTCTGGGGCTCGAGGGCCTCGCCATCCTCCACGAGATCGGGAAGCGACTCGACATGCCCACCGTGACCGAGGTGGTCGAGGTGCAGGACGTCGCGTCGGTCGAGGCCCACGCCAGCGCCTTTCAGATCGGCGCCCGCAACATGCAGAACTTCCGTCTGCTCTCCGCCGTGGGTCAGAGCCACCTGCCGGTGATCCTCAAACGCGGCATGGCCGCCAAGGTGGACGACCTGCTCCTGGCCGCCGAGTACATCGTCTCGGAGGGCAACGAGAACGTGATTCTGTGCGAGAGGGGCATCCGTACCTTCGAAACCGCCACCCGCAACACGCTCGACCTGAATGCCATTCCCTACATCAAAGAGCGCAGCCACCTGCCGGTGATCGTGGACCCCTCCCACGGCACGGGCGTGCGCGAGTACGTGGAGCCCATGTCCCTGGCCGCGGTGGCCTGCGGAGCCGACGGACTCATCATCGAGGCTCACCACGACCCGGCCCAGGCGCTGTCCGACGGCAAGCAGTCCCTCACCCTGGGCCAGTTCGCGCGCCTCATGCAGCGCCTGGCACCCTTCGTCGAGGCCGCGGGGAGGACCTTGGCGTGAAGCCCCCCAGATCCGAGAGCGGCCAGTTCCTCACGGTGCAACGGCGCATCGATGCCCGGCCCGATCCCCTGCGGCTGTTCGAAGCGCTCGGAGCGGCGCAGGAGGAGCCCGACGCGCTGCTCCTGGAGTCCGCCGATGGGCCGGACATCAAGAAGAGCATCCTGATCCCCCGAGCCGCCCTCAGGGCCAGCTGCCGGGGTTCGATCGTCCGCGTCGAGGCCCTTTCGAGCAACGGACGCCGTGCCCTGGCCGCCATGACCCATGGACTCGTCGAAGCCGGATGGAAGGCCGACGGCGGAGAGAGCGCCAAGACCTTTGCGTTCCCCTCCGACTCCGCCCCACTCGATTCGCTGGCGCGGCTGCGCGCCCCCTCCTCTCCCCTCTGCGTGCTGCGCGCGATGTCGAGCGGCCTCCAGCCCAGCTTCGGCGAGTCCTCCCTCCCGCTCTACACGGCGGGCACCTTCGCCTACGACCTGATCGATGCCTTCGAACAGCTTCCCCCGGCCACGAGCGACCCTCTGAACTTCCCCGACTACCTCTTCTGGCTGGCCGAAGCCGCGATCGTGATCGAACACGGCAGCCAGACCACCGCCGTGGCCGAGTTCGTCTTCGGCGGTGATCCAGGGGAGGTCCGGAAGGACTACAACGATGCCCAGTCGCGGCTCGTGGACACCCTGGCCGCGGTCTCGGCTTGCCCCCGGGGCACGGGGCCCGAACGGGGCATGCCCGGCGCGAGGGCCGACATGGACCCGCTTCAGGTCGATCTGAGCGACGAGGAGTTTCGCGCCACCGTGCGGACGATGAAAGAGCACGTCCGGCGGGGAGAGATCTTCCAGGTCGTCCCCTCGCGCACGTTCTCCCTGCCGTGCGACCACCCGATCGGCGCCTACGAAGTGCTGCGGGCCACCAACCCGAGTCCCTACATGTTCTACGTGAGGACAGAGGAAGGAACCCTCTTCGGTGCCTCCCCCGAAACGTCGGTCCGCGTCCAGGCACGACCGGGACCGGGCCGAGTGCGACGCGACGTG
>JAUIEE010000152.1 GCA_030428965.1 bacterium
AGGAACTTCTCGCGCTCGGTGTCCCCGACGGCGGAGTCCTCTTCGAGGATCACGGTCGGGACGTGGTCCCGCGCCAGCAGCTGGCGCAGCATCTCCCGGGCGTAGGGATGCTCGTGCAGGCACAGGAACGCGAAGGTGGGGCGGCTCACTTGCCGTACAGCTCGCCGAGGAAGGTGAAGCCCTCGACCTCCGTGGTCAGGTCCCCCAGGGCGTCTCGCTCGAGCTCCACCCGGAAGGCCTTGCCGTTCCACAGGGAGAAGTAGGGACAGTCCGGTCCCGTGGTGAGCCGGCCGTTGGCGAGGTCGGGCGTCAGGTTCCAGCTCACGCCGGCCGTGTTGAGCCACTCGAGCTGGGAGCCGTCGTAGCGGATGTCGCCGATGTGCCAGGGATTGAGGACGGGCTCACGGGTGAAGGTGTCCAGGAGGTCGGCGACCGTGATCGCGTGCCAGGGCGCGCCGGCGGTCGCGTGGCGCAGGCCGACGTGCAGGGGCGGAGTGGCGGAGAGCAGTCGGCGGCTCCAGGCTTCGTGGTAGTAGTCCGGTTCGTAGGTGCCCACGAAGTCCGCCGGCCAGGTGGCCGGGTCGAACCATTGATGGGGGGAAGCTTCGAGCCCGAACTGGGGGTAGCGCCGGAACAGGTAGTGGAAGAACTCGTGCTGCAGCCACTGGGGCAGGTACGCCTGGCGCTCGACCTTGGAGTACTCCCCCTGACCGAGATGGGGCGGCTTGCGGACGAGCCAGCGGTCGTCGATGACGAACAGGGGCGCGGTCGATTCGGGGCCGACGCCCATGCCGCCGGTGATGAACTCGGTCGTCTGGAAGGGAGCGTACTGCTCGGGCACGTGCGAGGGGTAGATCAGCCACCACCAGTCGGACTCGAGCTGCTCGGTCGTCGAGACGTACGGCCAGACGTCGGTGAAATCGACGAGCGCGGCGAAGTTGGCCGAGCCTTGCCGGTAGGCGTGGACGGGGAGGTCGACGTCGGGCAAGGAGAGGATGCGGGTCTCGACCCCCAGCTGACCCTGGGTGAGGGCCACGACGTATTCCCGGAAGAGCCGCAGGGACTCGTGAATCAGGGCGTGGTCGTCGGCCAGGAGGCGTGCGTCCAGGTCGTGAGTCGCGGGGACGCCTCCCCCCGAAGCGAGCTCCTGGAAGGTGCGCGGCTCGATCCCGTTGGAATGGCCCACGAGCACCACCGTGAGTCGCACTCTGCGGGCGGGGGGCGGTGCGGCCGGGTTGGCGACCTTCCAGTCCGCCCAGGTGCTCAGCATGCGCAGGCCGTAGTAGGCGGGGGGGCTGCCGAGGTTGAGCCCGAAGGGCTGGGTCGGCAGGGTCTGCCAGCTCCCGTCGCCGACCGGGTAGTCCGACCAGAATCGGTCCAAGCGGTTCTTGGCTGCGGCGCCGCGGCCCGACCGCATCGCCGTCTGGGCTCCCAGGAACGTCTGCAAGGCTTCGATGTGTTGGGGCGAGAAGTTGGAGAGTCCGTAGGGAGCCAGGAACTCCAGGGCCGGGTCCACCGCCCGGGGCCGGGCCAGGGGCACGTCCGCCCCCTGGGCGGAGAGCGACTGGGCCGCGGGCGACACGGTCGATGCCAGAATCCAGGTGAGAAAGGCGCCAGCTCGAATCGGGTTCCTCGTGCTCATGGGGTAGAGGGTAGCCTGAGCGCGCCAACTCTGCTCGACCTCTGGCCTCGGGGGGCCCTTCGGACGCACAGGCGGGACGATTGCGCCAGGTCGTGAACGAGCCTTGCAAGCGGGGACTCTCCCTGACAAGCTGACGGCATGCCTTCGAGACGAAAGGTTTGCCAGCTCGCGGCGCCGACATGAACGGCGTCCCAAGGGCGCGGCGTGACCGATCGCTAAGGCTCTCCCCGGAAAGGGCTTGCCATCGATGACCGTGCCGCGTGGAACGGACTCCTCGGGAACCACAGGGAATCGAAATGGACAAGCAATCGGGTCGAGAAGACGAGGGCCACGAACCGGCCCCTGATGAACGGGCTCCCGACCGCAGGGCGTTTCTGAAGGGAGGGCTCGGGGCTGCCGCCGGTGGGGCCGTCGCCTCGGGACAGGCGAGCGAGTCCCTGTTCCTCCCGGAGGAAGAGTGGCGCGAGCGCATGACGGCTCCCGCGGACGGCAAGCGCTACGGCTGGGTGGTGGACACCCGGCGCTGCTTCGGTTGCCACGGCTGCGAGGTGGCCTGCAAGGCGGAGAACGACGTCCCCCTCGGGCAGTACATACGCCAGACCACCTACCACGACTACGAGAAGCCCTCGGGCGGCCTGGCGCGCGTGATGATTCCCATGGCGTGCCAGCACTGCGAGGATGCCCCCTGCATCAAGGCCTGTCCCTGCGGTGCGATGCACAAGGGGCCGGGCGGGACGGTGCAGGTCAACTACGATCGCTGCTCGGGGCACGCAGCCTGCAAGGACGCCTGCCCCTACGGCGCGATCTACATCGATCCGGTGGCCAACCAGGCCATCAAGTGCCACAACTGCACCCACCGAGTGGATCAGGGGATGGAGCCGCCCTGCGCCTCCACCTGTCCCAGCGAAGCGTTGCACTTCGGGGACCTCAACGACCCTGAGTCCGACGTTTCCAAGATCAGCGCGCGTCTCGAGCGCGAGGCCCAGCTCGAGGTGCTGCGACCCGAGAAGGGGACCCGTCCGCGCATGCGCTTCGCGGTGGACAAGGACCGCCCGATGTCTGCCTGGGAAGGAAAGATTCCCCGCGAAGGCGAGAGCTACTCGCCCGATGCCTACAGCGTGTTCGAGTGGGGGGAAGAGGGCTGGGACGAAGCCCAAGGAGAAGAAGGACAGTGAGGGGCCAAACAGCGACCGATCGACGTGCCTTCCTGCGGTTGGGCGGGCTCCTGGCGGCGGGAACGGCTGCGGGTTGCCGGGCGACCCGGTCCACCGAGCCCGTGCGCGGGCGCGTGGCGACCGAGGCGGAGAGCGAGGAGGTCTGGAAGGAAGGTGCGGGCGATCCCTACGAGCTGGGCGACCTGCCGGCACCCGGGGTCTGCACCCTGCCCGGGCCCAACCGCAAGACGCGCTTCCCCGATCCGGACAAGTACAAGGGCACCCAGCAGGTGCCCGGCATGTGCCAGCTGTGCTCCACGGTGTGCGGGATCATCGGGCACGTGAAGGACGGCCGCATCATCAAGGTCGACGGCAACCCCAAGGACCCGAACTCGCGCGGGCGGCTGTGCGCGCGGGGTCAGGCGGCCCTGAATCACCAGTACCACCCCGAGCGCCTGCTCTATCCCCTGCGCCGGGTCGGAGCTCGGGGGGAGGGCAAGTGGCGACGCATCAGCTGGGAGGAGGCCTACACGGAGCTGGCCGAGCGTCTGCGCGCCTGCCGTGACAGCGACCCGACCCAGTTCGCGTTCCACCAGGGACGCAGCCGTTCCAAGGACCCGGTGTCCTCCTTCCTGAACGCCTTCGGGACGAAGACCCAGCTCAACCACCGCGGTCTGTGCTCCGCGGCCCGCAGGGCGGCCAACCTGACCTACCTGTTCGAGTCGGACTGGGACCTGGGCAACTACGAGAACGCCAAGTACATCCTGAACTTCGGCTCGAACATGTTCGAGGCGCACCAGGGACACGTGTCCGGCGCCCAGCGCATCCAGAACGGTCGCTTCGGCAACGGAGCCAAGTTCGTGACCTTCGACGTGCGCATGTCGAACACCGCCGGCAACTCCGACGAGTTCTTCATGCCGGCTCCCGGGACGGACGGCGCCGTGGCCCTGGCCATGGCCCACACGATCCTGAAGGAGGATCTGGTCGATCGGGAGTTCTTCGACGAGTGGGCCAACTGCTCCCTGGAGGATCTGGTCGAGGAGCTGAAGGACTACACGCCCGAGTGGGCCGAACAGGTCAGCACGGTCCCGGCCGGGGACATCGCGCGCATCGCCCGCGAGTTCGCCGCGGCCGCTCCCCAGGCGACGACGATGTGCAACCGTGGGTCGTCGGCCCACGTCAACGGCTACTACAACGACCGGGCCATCGGCCTCCTGAACGTCCTGGTCGGCAGCGTCGGCAAGGTCGGCGGCTGGTGCTGGATGTGGACCGGAGGCTACGACGCCAAGCGCTTTCCGCCGCCGTCCCAGCCCCCCAGCACCAAGGCCAAGTCCCTCCTGGCCGACCCGCCCGAGTTCGTCCTGGCGAACACCTGGAACACGATGCGGGTGGGGGAGATCGTCTACTGGTACCTGGCCCAGGAGCGCGCCAAGATCCAGGTCTACATGTCCTACAACCTGGACTCGCCCCTGACCTGGCCCGAGATGGACGTGACGCGCAACGTCCTGTTGGACGAGGAGAAGATCGGCTTCCACGTCTGCATCAATCCGTTCTTCAACGAGACGGCGTCCTTCGCGGACATGGTGCTGCCCTGGACGACCTACATGGAGCGCTGGGAGTGCGATGCCCGTGGGGCCTACAACCTCAAGCCGTACCTGGGCGTGCGCTGGCCGATGACCGCGCCCCTCGGTGAGGCCAAGGACATCCGCGAGATCCTGCCCGAGCTGGCGCGCCGCATCGGGGGAGGCATGGAGGCGTACTTCCCCGAGGAGCTGGACAACCGCCGCTACATGGAGGAGTGGACGCGCAACGTTCCCTACGACGAGGACAAGTACGACTCGGCCATGGAGTTCCTCTCCACGGAAGGAGCCTTCGAGGACCCCGACGAGGAGCCGTACTTCGAGCCCTACCTGAAGCCGCTCTCGGACGAGGAGATGGCCGGGGCCGAGGTCGATGACGAGACGGGCATCATCACGCGCGACGGCAAGGGCATCGGGATCCTGCACCGGGGCAAGCCTGTGGTGGGTTTCAAGACTCCGAGCCGCAAGCTCGAGGTCTACTCCGAGTTCGTGCAGCGTACCGCCCGCAACGAAGACACCAGCGACCTGACCCGGATCGCCAATTCCAAGGGCAAGAACCGCGCCAGCCACCACCGGGGGCACGAGTACGAAATCCACCCCTGGCCCATGTACCTGCCGATCGAAGAGCACCAGGAGCTGGACGAGGATCAGCTGATCATGACCTCGTTCAAGTGGAACGTGCACAACCACGGGCGCACGGCCAACCTCAAGTGGTGTTCGGAGATCGTGCACTCGAACCCGGCCTGGATCCATCCCGACACGGCTGAACGCTTCGGGCTGCGCTCGGGGGACTGGATCGAGGTGCGCGGCTACCGCTCGCGTTTCGTGGATCGCATGATGCCGGGGCTCGAGCTCGGTTCGGGGGAGATTCCGAGCAAGCTGGAGCTGCCGGTCGTCGTCACGCGGGGAGTTCACCCCCGGGCGATCGCCATCTCGAATTCCCTGGGGCACTTCGAGTACACGGCCGTTGCGCGCGCCGAGCGCAAGAGCCGTTCGGGCAGCGAGGTGGCCGGAATGGACTCCCAGGGACTGCGCGATGCCGACTGGGAGCGCAACATGTGGTGGCAGGACACCAGTACCGGGCCGGGGAGCTGGAAGCGCAACCGCGGCAACGGCTGGGCCCAGAACCAGATCCTCCCGATCTCGCCGGACTACATCTCCGGGCAGCAGGCCTTCAACAGCACCGTCGTGCGGATCCGCAAGCTCTCGTGAACGAGGAGCGAGCCCGGTTGGCGCAGGTCGCCCGACTCTTCGGGCGCCTGCTCCTGCGTGAGCTGGACGCGCAAGGGTGGCAGGAGCTGAGCCGACCCGAGCTGGGCGAGGCCCTGGCGGCCCTGGGCATCCTCCTGCCCTCCGGCCAGCCCGAAGTCGAGCTGGAGCGCCTGGCCGTCGAGTTCTTCGAGGCCTTCATCCAGCCCGAGAGCGGAGGACCGCTGGTCCAGTCCCTGTGGACGGAGGGGAGCTACGAGGGAGAGGCCGCGGTGGCGCTGCGCAAGCTCGGAGAGGCGGCGGGCCTGGAGCAAGATCGCGAAGCCGCCCGCGGGGCTGCGCCCGATCACCTGGGCTGCATCTTGCTCCTGTGGGCCAAGACCCAGGAGACGAGGCCGGACGTGGCCGCTCGACTGGAGCGGGATCACCTGGCCTGGGCGACCCGGCCCCTCGGTCAACTCGCCCGCGGAGAGGGCTTCTACGCCGCCGTGGCCCGGGCCACTGGTTCTCTCCTGGCTGAGATCGGAGTGGGCGTTCCCCGCTGACTTCAGGGAGAGCGGCGCAGCAGGACGTGGTTGCTTCCGAGCTCTGGCGTCGGGATGCGGTCGAAGCTCTGCTGGAGATAGAGCCACACTAGCGGGTGGGTGTTCTGGAAGAGGTAGCTGTCGTCGTTGTCCAGGGGCATCTCGATCACGAGGACATGATCGACGCCGGCCCGTTCGAAGCGCTCCAGGAAGTCGCGCTGTCCGCTCTCGTCTTCCTTCCAGGCCATGAAGAGCTCCCACAGGGGAGCGGAGGAACCTTCCCGGAGGCAGTAGATGCCCGGGAAACGCGGAGCGACCAGGAAGGGAGCTCCTTCGGGGACGTGGGTCTCCAGGGCTTTCTCCAGGGACTTCAGGTAACGCGCGTACGGAGCGACGACCCGCAGGGTCCCCGCCCCGGAGTAGGGGGAGTAGTCGACCAGCCTCAGCTTGCGTGAGCCCGGTGCGAACAGGCTGAGTTCGGGATGCAGGCGCAGAACGGCCGGAACGCTCAGGAACAAGAGCAGGGCCCAGGTCGAGAGACTCGCGACGCGGCGCTGCGGCCAGCCCAGGGCGCTGGGCAGCGCGAGGCAAGCGAGCAGAGCCGGGGCGAGGGATTCGGCCAGGTGGGAAGCGTCCGAGCGCACGGAGGCATGGTGGGCGTAGAAGGTGCCCACGAAGGCTGCGGCGAGGAAGGGCGCGCGAGCGCAGAGTTGCCCGGGCCTCGTGCGAAGGGCGAGGATCCAGCCCAGCGGATAGATCACCACGGGGAGCAGGTAGGCCGCGGTCACCGCGAAGCCCGTGAGGTTGAGCTCGCGCATGTCCCACGGCCAGTGGTAGGGCTTGGGAAGGTTCGAGCCGCGCTCGGCGAAGAAGCGCACCGAGTCGAAGAAGGCGCCGGCGAAGCCGGGTTCCAGCAGCATCAGCAGCCACAGGGGCAGTGCACCGACCAGGCCCCCCGCGGCCCAGGAGAAGCCCTTGGCCCAGAGTGCGGGGCCCGCTTGCCCGCGCTTCCAGTGAGCGAGGAGCAACAGGCCCAGGGTCCCGAGTGCGCCGTACAGAGCATGGTTGCGACCGAAGAAGAGGACCAGTCCGACCCAGGCCCCGCACAGGAAGTGTCGCCGCAGGTTGGGGCGTTCGAGCAGGGCCATTCCGGCGCAGACCGTGAGCATGGCCAGGCTGGGCTCGAACACCTTGCGTCGCGGGAACATCCAGGCCCAGAGCACCAGGGCCGCCAGGGGCAGGAGCCACGGGCTTCCAAGGGCGCGCCGCGCGACCACCAGACCAGCGAACAGGCCGATGCCCTGGAACAGCGCGATCGAATGGCGAACCCCCAGGAAGTCGTCGCCCCAGATACGGGCCAGGGCCGCGCACCAGTAGTAGCGCCCAGGCTCGTAGGACTGGAAGTCCAGGAGGGGAACGTCTCCTGCCACCGTGCGCTGAACGCCGTGGACGAGAAACCCGTCGTCTCCGAGGTTCAGGCCGATCGGGCCCAGCCAAGCGTGCCCGACGGCCGTGAACAGGAGGGCCAGTCCGGCGGCCAGTGCGAGATCCCGGCGCCTCATCCTTGCTCCGTCAGGGGAGCCTCTCGATTCGAAGCGTGTGCTCCACGGGAACCACGGCTGCCGCGGAGGCGTTGCGTTCGGGCTGGGCGCGGCGTACCAGCTTCTGGGCCATGCGTTCCAGGGGGCGACGCTCGTCGGGAACCAGGCTCTGGTAGAAGGGGATGTTGTGCAGGTAGATGTTGACGAGCCGGTTCTCGAAGGTCTGCTGGGCGCGCACCGCCTTGCGCACGCGCTCGAAGGCCGGGCCAAAGGGATTGTCGAGGAAGTGAGCCGTCAGATTGATGCCCTGCTCGAGCTCGTCGCCGGCGAACTCCACGGCGGCCTCGCCCCAGGTGACCCGGACCTTCTCTCCTGCTACGCCCGAGACCACCAGCCGCAACCGGTTGAGCTCTTCGTTGAAGGGCAAGAGTCCGATCACGCCGGTGGTGGCTCGAGGGGAATCGGCTTCCCCGCGGAAGCAGAACGGATAGCGCGTGCTTCGCAGGCGCACTTCGTTCCCCTCCATGGCGAGCACCTCGTGTCCCTCGCTGGCCTCGGCGCGCCCGTCCGCGAGGCTCACTCGGATCGTGCCGATGTCCCCATCGCATCCCAGCCCCTTGAGCATGGCGTAGGTGATGACCAGGTGGCCATTCGGCCCCGGGTGCACTCCGTCCTCGCCGGCCAAGGGATAGGCGTCCCCCCAACGCTCTTTCGCGCTCTCCATGACGTCCATCATGATCGAGTGGACGTCGACGAAGAGGATGTCCTCGGAGGCGGCGATCTCCTGGGCGATGTCGCGCAGACGGGCCAGGGTGCGGTTGTAGGCTCGAGCGGCCTGGGGGCCCTTGTGATAGGTGGTCGTGTCCACGCAGCCGGGGGACGCCAGGAGGATGGTGCGGACGCCGGCCTGCCTGAGGCGCCCCACGATGGCGCGCTGGTTGTCGGTGAAGCGCTTTTCCCGCGCGGCGGTCAGCGGTGCGTAGCCGCCGTCGTTCATGCCGTAGAAGGTCGTGACCACATCCGGTTCGAAGCGCAGCACGTCGTTGGAGAGGCGAGCGAGGAAGCCGCCCGTCGTCTCCCCGCCCCAGCCGAACAGGCTGCTCTCGAGATCGGGTTCCGGCTGGCAGGCGAGGAAGTAGGTCGCGACGTTGGCGGGGTAGTCCGTGCGCTCGGTGATCGAGTCCCCGCAGATCGCGACCAGGTCGCCTGCTCGCAGCTGGGCGTGGGTGGGGAGGGCCAGGGCTGCAACGAGCCCCAGGGCCGAGGCCCATCGGAAACGACTCTTCATGGACGGTGGAGAGGGTGCGGGAAGATCGTACCCCGAGCTACGGTCGGGCTGCCCGTTCGAGGGCAGGTCCCAGGTCGACCTGCCAGCGGGTCAGGATCAGGGCGGCGAACAGGAGCACGGTGACGAGGGCGCCGATCTTGCGCCAGGGTTGGGACGGAGACCTCCGGACGGTCAGCAGAGGGCCGATGTAGAGCCCGATCAGGGGCAGGATCGGGATCCGAAAGCGCGTCACGGAAACCGCGAAGACGTGCACGGCCAGGGTGAAGAGGAGGGCTCCGGCCACCAGCACCTTGAGCCGCGGATCGGGCACGATCCAGAGGGCGCTCAGTCCGAGCAGCATGAAGGTCACGTAGCCCAGGACGTCGCTGACGATGAGCCCGTAGAGGACCGGGCGGCCGGGGTCTTCGAGGACGGGGACTTGCCCTTGGCCGGGGACCCGGGACGTGGCACTCACGTAGTAGAGCTGCTTGGTGCGTAACGAGAAGAGGTGGCTCGTGTTGCGCAGGGTCTTCTTGAAGATCCACCAGGGTTGCTCGGCTCGAATCGAAGCCAGGGCGACGTCGCGCCAGTGGGCTTCCTCCTCGGGTTCGCCGATCCCCGGATGGGCCCGCAGGAAAGCGTTGCGGCTCGGAGGACGAGCTCCGAACAAGAGGCCTTCCTCGGGCAGCGTGTTGCCGATGGCGATCGGAAACCAGCGGCAGGTGGAGATCAGCACGAAGTCCCCGTGCAGGAGCGTGTTGCGCACGCTCCAGGGCAGGATGACCGCGGCGACGCAGGCCGCGAACAGGGCGATCTTCCCCAGGCTCGCGGCCGGCTGCCACGCGCTGCGCCAGGCGAGCCAACCGACGACCAAGGGGGCGAAGTAGAGCCACTGCTCGCGTACCAGGGACAAGAGGCCCAGGGCCAGGCCCGCGAGCACGAGGTGCCTCGACCTGGAGGTGCGGTCGAAGCGCTCCAGCGCCCAGAAGACGAGGACGACGCCCGTGGTGGCGAGACACTCGGACCACAGGAAATGACTGTAGTGAACCAGCGAGGGCTCGAGGGCGCAGGCCAGGGCCGACAGCAACGCGGCCCGGTTTCCGAAGCGAGGCGCCACGATCTGGAACACGAGCAGGATACCGACGAGGGCGACGCCGATCTGGCACAGGCGCACCCAGGTGAGGTCCTCCGAGACCGCGAGGGCGATGCTCAGGAAGGCCGGATAGCCCGGTGGGCGAAACGAGCCGGGGTGGCCTTCTCCCGCCAGCAGGCTTTGGGCCTGGGCGACGTAGTAGAAGGAATCGGATTCCCGCGGTACCGGTACGTCGTGGAAGAGGGCGAGGGCGAGGAGACGGGCCGCCAGGGCGACTGCCAGGCACAGGCCCAGCCAAGGCCACGCCCGCGGTCGGTCGAGCTGGGCGGCCGGTTCCTCCGGGGAGAGTCCGGACGGGCGTAGGGATCCGTTCTCCACGGGGGCGGGACGTTATCATAGGGCCCGGGCTTCGCAAAGCGGAGGGGAGCTCGGGACACCCTGGAGAACGAAGCCATCGGCATGGGGCAAGCAAACGAGTGCAGCGGCCGACGGAGTTCTCGCTGGAGGGCGCGATCCCCGCGGGGCTGATCCATGGCCGGGCTCTGCTCTCGAACTTCCCGCTGGCGCAGGGCCTTGGGCCTTGGCTTGACCCTGGTCGCGGCGGGACTCTGGGCGCCGCCCTCGGCCGCCGAGGAAGAGCTTCCCAAGCTGGACCACGAGCCGCTTCTGCGGGTCCTGGTGGCGAGGGCGCATCGCGTTCCGATTCGTCTCCTGGCCCCGGTGCGCCTCGACCTTCCCGGCAGATCCCTGCACCTTCCGAAGGGAGAGGTCGTGGTCGAAGTCGTGCCCGCAGGCTGGCGAATCCAGGGGCGGTCCGATGCGGTCTCGGGTACCGGCGTGCTGCAGTCCGGAGGACGTGCCGCCTTCCAGCTGGACGCCATTCCGATCTTCGGCGATCCCAGGCCCCTGCGCCTGGCGGGAGACCTGCTCATCAGCACGGACGGCGAAGCCGTTCAAGTCGTCGAGCGGATCCCCATGGAGGCCTACCTGGCCAGCGTGGTGGGGGCGGAGATGAAACCGCACTGGCCCGACCAGGCCCTGGCGGCCCAGGCCATCGTGGCCCGCAGCTACGCCGCGGCACGCTGGATGGAACGCTTCGAAGAGC